>JBDHBK010000215.1:0-4517 GCA_039592635.1 Gemmatimonadota bacterium | reverse complement strand
GTGGAGGGCTCCGATGCGAACTATCGCAGCCTGACCGTGGGCGGGGCCCTACGCGATCGGATCAACGAGCGCCTCGCGCCATCTGCCGTGACCTCTGACGAGGATCGCACGGACGGGGCCGACAAGGGTGAGGGGCCCGTGCGGACCGAGATTCGGCCGGTGACCGTCCTTTCCGCACTCGATACCGACAAGACGATCGAGAAGAAGACGTATCGCGAAGAACTCGCCCGCCTGCAGGCGCGCCTGAATCGACTGTACCGTGTGGCCCGCGAGCGCGGCCGCTCCACGATCCTGGTGTTCGAGGGTTGGGATGCGGCCGGGAAGGGCGGTGCCATCCGCCGCATCACGCCGGCGCTGGACTCACGCGACTATCGGATCGTGTCGATTGCCGCCCCCACCACCGAGGAGAACGACCACCACTACATGTGGAGGTTCTGGCGTCACCTGCCGGGGGCTGGCCGGTTCCTGATCTTCGATCGGAGCTGGTACGGCCGGGTGCTGGTGGAGCGTGTCGAGGGGTTCGCCTCCCAGGACGAGTGGCTCCGCGCCTATGAAGAAATCAACGATTTCGAGGCTCAGCTCGTGGATCACGGTTCCATGGTGGTCAAGTACTGGATCCACATCACGCGGGAGGAGCAGGACCGGCGTTTCAAGGCCCGCGAGGAGACTCCGTACAAGCGCTGGAAGCTGACCGAAGAAGATTGGCGCAACCGGGAGCGCTGGCAGGCCTACGATGTCGCGGTGGACGACATGGTGCGGCTCACCGGCACGCCGATTGCGCCCTGGTATCTGATCGAAGGCAACGACAAGCGATACGCGCGGGTGCGTGTGCTCGACATCCTGTGCGATGCGCTGGATCGGGCCCTCGACTACCCGCTGCGGGATCTGAACGGCGTGCAACTGGCGAGGACGGATCGATAAACGCATGGATGACAACGAATTCCCGGGTCGCCCGGATGGTAACGGGTCGGGTGCCCGGCCGAGCTGGGCGGAACGTGTAAACCTGCCGGATCACCTTCGGCCGCCCCTTCCGGGCAGCCAGACGGGCGGCGAGCCCTCGCCGGCCGACGAGGAGGACTTCGCACTTCCGGTGGCCGAGCCGGAGATCGATGCGCCGGAGACTGCCCCGTTCGATGGCATCCTGCCGGAATCGGAGGGTGACACCGATGTCCGGGCCGATTCAGCGGCTCCACGCATCACGCCACCGGACACGGTCCCCGTTCCCGACCCGGACGGCGAATTCGATCTCGATGATCCGGCCCTGTACCTGAACCGCGAACTCACGTGGCTCAACTTCAACTACCGGGTCCTGGCGGAAGCCGCCGACGAACGGGTCCCGTTGCTCGAGCGACTGAAGTTCGTGGCGATCGTCAGCTCGAACCTCGACGAGTTCTTCATGAAGCGGATCGGGGGGTTGAAGCAGCAGGTCGGCGCCGGCCTGGTGGAACTCAGCGAGGACGGACGCACGCCGCAGCAGCAGATCGACGAATGCTACGCCATCGTTCGGGACCTGGAGTTCCGGAAGCGGGCTGTCTTCCTCGAGATCGCGCTGGCGCTGCTGGAGCACGACATCGTCATCGCCGGGTACGACGACCTCGATGAAGAGGATCGTGAAGCGGTGCGACGTCACTACGTGGAGAACATCTACCCCCTCGTCACGCCGCAGGCGACCGATCCTGCTCACCCGTTCCCGTTCATCTCGAACCTGTCGCTCAACCTGCTGGTTACGCTTCGCTTGCCCGGAGATCCGTTCCCGTCGCTGGCCCGGGTGAAGGTGCCGGTCGGGACCGGCACACCGAGGTTCATATCGCTTCCGGACCGGAACGTGTTCGTTCCGCTGGAACAGGTGATGGCCGCGAACCTGGATCTCCTGTTTCCGGGGATGGAGATCGATGCCTGCGAGCTGTTCAGGGTGACCCGGAACGCCAACACCGAGCTGGAGGAAGACGAGGCGGACGACCTGCTGGCCATGATCGAGACGGAGCTGCGGCAGCGGAGGCTGGCTCCGATCGTTCGTCTCGAGGTGACACCGAACATGGATCCTGTCCACCGCGGCATGCTCGCCGCGGAGCTGGGGCTGGACGAGGACGCGGACGTGTTCGAAATGGAGGGGACGCTGGGCCTGGCGGACCTGTGGCAGGTGGTCGGGGTGGACGCACCCGAACTCAAGGACCGGCCGCACCACCCGGTGGACCATCCGCAGATCGTAACGGATCGCTCGATCTTCCACACGATCCGAAATTCGGGCTCACTGCTGGTGCACCACCCGTATGAGTCCTTCTCCACATCGGTCGAGCGCTTTCTGCGTGAGGCCAGCCTCGACCCCAAGGTCCGCGCCATCAAGATGACCGTGTACCGGACGTCGGCCGACTCGAAGGCGGTCGACTATCTGATCGAGGCGGCCCGGAACGGCAAGCAGGTGACGGCTGTCGTTGAACTCAAGGCGCGGTTCGACGAGGCGGCAAACATCCGGTGGGCGAACCGGCTCAGCGCATACGGCATCCACGTCACCTACGGGGTCGTGGGGCTGAAGACGCACTGCAAGGCGGTTCTCGTGGTGCGGCAGGACTACGATGGGCTGCGGCGGTACGCACACGTCGGCACCGGAAACTACCATGCCGGGACCGCCCGCCTGTATGCCGATGTCGGCTTGCTCACCTGCGATCCGGACATCGGGAGCGATCTGACCGAGCTGTTCAACTACCTGACGACTGGATACAAGCCGCGCCGCAGCTACCGCAAGATCTTGCCCGCCCCCAAGATCCTGAAGCCAGCGATACTGGAGAAGATCGAGCGGGAGATCGAGCTCCACGAGGAGTACGGCAACGGCCTGATCCAGATGAAGCTCAACGCCCTGGAAGACGTGGACGTGACGCGGGCCCTGTACGAGGCCTCGCGCGCGGGCGTGAAGGTGGACCTCCTGGTACGCGACAGCTGCAGGATCCGGCCCGGCATCGAGGGCCTTTCAGCAAACGTCCGCGTGGTGAGCATCGTCGGGCGGTTCCTGGAACACGCCCGGATCTACTACTTCCACAACGGTGGAGACGAGGAGTACTACATCGGGTCCGCGGACGCGATGCGCCGAAATCTCAGGAGCCGAGTCGAGATCGTGGCACCGGTCGAGATGCCCGAGCTGCGCGCCGAGATCCGAATGATCCTGGACACGCAGTTGTCGGATCGGCGTTCGGCGTGGGAGATGAAGGCGGATGGCAGCTACGAGCAGCGTCGGCCGCGAGGCGAAGACGATCGGCGCAGCTCACAATCCGAGTTGATCCGCTGGGCTGAGGATCGGTACAGAGAGGCGACCCGGCTGAAACGTCGCAAACCACGAGGCATCCGGGCCAAGGAAAGAAACTCAGAGGCGTAGATGCAAGGCACGGGATTCACGGATCCCGGCCCCCTGCAACTGATCTTCGGACTGCTCGGTGGCCTGGCCCTGTTCCTGTACGGAATGGGCCAGATGGCCGATTCCCTGAAGGTGGTGGCCGGGGACCGGATGAAGTCCATCCTGGCCCGCCTCACCCGGAACCGGGTGACGGGTGTCCTCACCGGTGCGTTCGTCACCGCCGTCATCCAGTCCTCTTCCGTGACCACCGTCCTGGTGGTCGGCTTCATCTCCGCCGGACTGATGACGCTCACCCAATCGGTGGGTGTGATCCTGGGGGCCGACATCGGCACCACCATCACGGCTCAGATCATCGCCTTCAACATCAAGGAGTACTCGCTGCTCCTGGTGGCCGTGGGGTTCCTGGTGATGTTCGTGGCCAGGCGGGAGACCACGAAGCACTACGGTACCGCCATCATGGGCCTCGGGCTGGTGTTCCTCGGCATGGGCATCATGGGCGAGGCCATGAAGCCGCTTCGGACCTGGCAACCGTTCCTGGACGTGATGACCGGGCTCGAGAATCCGTGGCTCGGCATCCTCGTCGGCGCGGTGTTCACGGCTCTCGTCCAGTCGTCTTCCGCTACCGTCGGGATCATCATCGTCCTCGGAAGCCAGGGACTCGTGTCTCTGCCGGCCGGCATCGCGCTGCTACTCGGGGCCAACATCGGAACGACGGTGACCGCTCTGCTCGCGTCGGTCGGACGGCCGCGCGAGGCCCAGCGCGCGGCGGTGATCCACCTGATCTTCAAGGTCGTAGGAGTCCTGATCTGGGTGTTCCTGATTCAGCAGTTGATCTGGCTCGCCGTACAGGTGTCGCCGTCACACCCCGAGCTCTCGGGCACGGCCCGGCTCGCGGCCGAGACGCCACGCCAGATCGCCAACGCGCACACGCTGTTCAACGTCGCGAACACGCTGCTCTTCCTGCCCCTGGTCAACGTGTTCGTGTGGCTGGTGCGGCGCCTCCTGCCCGACCGGCCGGATGACGCCTACAGGGTCAGGATCAAGTACCTGGACGAAGGCCTGGTGGGCACCCCCGCTTTCGCGCTCGACCGCGCCCGCCTGGAGATGCTACACATGGGCGACCGGGTGCGGGGGATGCTCAAGGACATCCTGCCCGTCACTCTGGGAGGCG
>JBDHBK010000214.1:0-4520 GCA_039592635.1 Gemmatimonadota bacterium | reverse complement strand
TACCACCGTACTCACGACAGTGGGCTCGTCCCGTCCAGATCGTGACACCGCCGTGGTGGACGCCGGAGCCCTCGCGATGTCTCTCGACCCCGGGCCCACGCACATGGGACGCCGCAGTTTTGGTGAAATCCTCGACGAGCGGGCTCCCGGTAGGTTGCGGCGAAATGCCCGATTGACCTCGCTCAGTCAGGAACACGGGATCCTGTCACGTTCGCTTCCCGTGGGGACCCGCATCAGGGTGGTTCCCAACCACTCATGCCTCACTGTGGCTTGTTTTGACGGCTTTTCCGTGGTTCGAGGCGACGACATCCTGGACTCCTGGCCGATCCTCCGGCACCGCTGAACTCCCTCTGGCACGCGAGATGCAAACATCGGGCGCCGGAAGCGTTCGGTACGCCCATGCGAACCGTAATTTCGGCAACCTCGAGTGGCTGCGCCCCGGCGACTCGTGGCCCCCGCGACTCGTGACCCCCGCGAAAGTGGGTTGGTCGATGCCAGCGGATGGAGGCACCTCGATGGCCAGAATCGGCGAGCAAGCCGATCGGGAGCACAGCGGACACTACCTCACTGCGGTAGCTGTCGTCGCCGTGGCCGTCGCCGGCATGGCATGGTTCGGCCAGAACCGAACGCTGGCAGCAGCTGCCGCCGCACTCGGACTATACGCCCTTCACCTGTTCAGCATCCGGTTCCTTCTGGACAATCAGAAGCGCCAGCAGCGAGTGCTGGACGCGCAATGGGAGGTCCTGCAGCGCTTCATCGACACCACGGACACTCTGCCGAGCGACATGGAGGACCTGGTGCCGGCCATGCCGGTCGACCGGGAAGCCCCCGAGCACTTGCCCGAAGGCACAGCCGTTCTGGAGACGCTGCATGGCGCACTGGACTCCGAACTGGAGCCGACCGGCGACACGCCCTCCCGCGAAGCCGAGCCCGAGGTTCTTCCAGCGCCGGACATGCCCCAGCCGGCAGCGGAACTCGAGGTCGCGCGCTCAGCCGAGCCGTTGGTGCGAGATGAAGTGGTCCCCCCGGTGGAGTCCCTCGGTGGCACCGAATCGGGATATGCGATCGTGGTGGAAGAGGATGCGGTCGAATCACTGTCGGCGATCCCCGGACTGGAAATGTCCGATCCGTCCTCGCCGAGCGGTGGGCCTCAGGTCGACACTGAAGCCCACCGCTCGACCCTCACTGAAGTCCCGGTTCCCCGCCACTTCGCGCTGGGAACGGTGGCCCTGGTTCGCGACCTGCTTACGCCGGCGGAGGTCGCCCGGATACTGCTCGAGCAGCGAAGACAGGCTGGCAAGAAGTTCGGTGTTCTCGCCGTCGAGATGGGACTGCTGAGCGAGAGCCAGCGCGAGGAATTGTTGCTGGCACAGCAGGAGGGCCTGTTCACGGACGCCGAGATGCGCGACGCCCGACAGCGACTCCGACAGTTCAGGGAGAGCGCGGCCCATTCGATGGCGGGGCTCGACTAGCCCGGAGAGGTCTGCCCCCCGATCTCCTCAGAAGTCGAGCCGGTCGAGACGGCGCAGCGCGGCTCGGTACGGCAGTATCCCCGAGACGGCGCAGCACATCAGGGTGCCTGACAGCGCCAATCCCACCTCCCACATGAAGGGATTCCGCGGTTCTCGGCCCGGAAGCCCGGACATCAGGAACTCCCTCAAGATCCAGATCTGAAGCCCGACCACACAACCCAGAGTCACCACCGCTCCCAGCATGAACAGCAGGCCTCCGATCGAAGTCGGAATCTGGGCTGCGTTCTCCGACTCGAACTCCGGAAAGTAGACTCCCCAGGTGAGAGCCTGAGCGGTGAAGGCCAGGCTGAGCGCAACAGTGGACGCGAGGGACAGCACCGCCAGGCCGGCAGGAACGCCGAGGAGGTAGTTGGTGAAGCCGGTCAGAAGCAGCGCCATGGCCGTAAGTGGTACCGCTCCGACCCAGTACTTCGCTCCGAGGATGGTACGAGCTTCGAGCGGCGCCGACCCCAGCAGCCACAACGTCTGACCCTCGAGACTGAGAGCGGGAAAGACGAATCTGGCCGCGATCGCGGCAAGGACGAAGCCCGACAGGGCGAGGTTCAGGAAAACAACCAGGGTGATCAGATAACGCGTGATCATCTCACCCGAGCTGAGCGGAAGCACCCTGATGTTGTAAACGTACACGACCACCAGCACCCCCAGGATGATCAACTGTGACCACTGGGTCGTATCCCTGAAGAAGATTCGGACGTCCTTCAGCACCAATTGCTGCCGCTGCAGCGACGCCCCGCTCAACGCCCGCTCCAGCCACTTCCAGGCAGCATGATGCTGGATTCGATTCTCCGTCCCCTCCTGCGCGCGAGTGAAACACGCCGCGTACAGGCTTCGGTGGAGTATCGCGCCGACGGTGACCGTGCCGAGCGCCGTCGTCCACAGCAGGACGAGCAGGAATGGATCGAACCCGCCCTGCAGAAACCCGGCCAGGGCATCCGCGCCCCACTGTGATGGGAGCCACGGAGACGATGGTCCCCTGAGCGCTGCCATGAAGTCCACGAGGTTCCGGTATGACTCCGGGTTCACGAGACGCTCTGGCCGCAACACTCGTAGCAAGAGCACCACGAGACCCACCGACGCCACCGCGATGATGCCCAGAATGTCCTTCGAACGGCGGGCCGGAAACAACCGAACAAGCAGAAGTGTGGTCGCACTTCCGATGGCGGCCGGTATGATGAGGAAGGGCACCACGGCAAGGATCGACAGCGCCAGAAAGGTCCACCCTCCATCGTACACCGTCCAGTATGCGGCGAGCATCGGGACGAGCATCAGCACCACCATCCACGACGAACTGACGAGGGTCTCGGTGAGCCGGGTGAGGTAGACCGATAGCCAGTCGAGTGGCGCGGCCCTGATCCACGGCAGATCGCGCGACAGAAAGAAGCTCGAAAGCGCGGCAATCAGGTTGGACAGGAGAAGGATTCCCAGGAAGACGAGCAGTCCAAGCGCAAGCAGCTTCGACGCGAGCAGCGGGCCCACTTCTTCGACGCCCCTCAGCGTCCTGAGCAGCCGTGTCAACGTGACGTAGATGAAGGGCCACGCAGCGGCCCCTACTCCAAGAACCATGACGGCGCGTCCCCACCGGCCACGACCCGCGATCCCGCGACGCCTGGCGGACAGGACCTTGGGAGTGAGGAGGAGTACGAACTCTCGCCGGACCGACATCTTCAGTCTCCCACGACGCGGGAGATCTCGGAGTCGGTCGCTCCGCGGGTGATCTTGAGGAAGATCTCCTCCAACCCGGCCGTTTCGGAACTCGCCTCCCGACGCAGATCGTCAATCGAGCCGGACGCCACCACTCTTCCCTTGTCGATCACGGCAAGCCGGTCACACAGGCTCTCCGCCAGCTCGAGCGTGTGCGTCGATACGAGAGCCGTTCCACCGCCCTCCGCGAAGGTCCTCAAGACATCCTTCAGAAGCCAGGCTGATCGGGGATCGAGGCCGACCATGGGCTCGTCCACGACCAGCACTCGAGGCTTGTGGATCAGGGCTGACGAGATGATCAGTTTCTGTCGCATGCCATGCGAGTAGGACTCGACGAGCTGGTCCTTCCACGGGGCCAGGTCCCACAATTCGAGCAGCTCGTCGACCCGGGTCTCTACGTCGGGACCCGTGAGGCCATAGAGCCCCGCAGAGAAGCGCAGAAGCTCGGCGCCCGTGAGCTTGTCATACACGAACGGTCGATCCGGAACGAATCCGAGGAGTTTCCTCGCCTCGATTGGGTTTGCGACGTTGTCATATCCGGCCACGAGTACCCGGCCGGAGTCCGGTCTGAGGATGCCGGCGATCATCCGCAGGGTCGTCGTCTTTCCCGCGCCGTTCGGGCCCAGGAGCCCGAAGATCTGCGCTTCGCCGATCTCGAGGTCGATCCCGGCGACGGCCGTGAAGTCACCGTACCGTTTCGTCAGGCTGTCGAGGAGAATCATTCCCGTTCCTCTGGCTGGGTTCGCGCCGAGTCCGGCACGGCATTGCCGGGGCGTGTGAAGAACGCGAGCTCGAACGCGGTCCGCTCCACTCGCAGACCTCCAAAGATCTCGCCGTCCACCAGTCGCCCGTCTTCGTCGATCCATGTTTCGCGGCCCAGGTCCCCCTGGCCACTCCGAACCCGCCACGCCTGGACCGTGTCCTCTCTGACCGATATCCAGACGCCGGATATCGAATCCGTGTCAGCGCTATCGGGGAAGGCCAGAGCCGCGGCCTCCAGGATCTCGATCTGCTGGGAACGGGCGCTCGCGGCCAACGGATCGAATACCGAGACCTCGTATCGGCGCCCCATATCCGTCTGTCCGGCCGCTGCGAGCCTGAGGCGCCAACCCGCAGATGTCGTCACCGACTCTGCGATCGGAACTCGACTGGTCTGGCGGCCCAGCGCGTCGAACGACCGGACCACCGAGTCGCCATCAGACACGACCCGGATTGTCGCGGTGTCATCGCCAACGATGGAGATGAACGTCAGGCTGTCGAGGTTGAGACTCGAGTCCAGATACTCTT
>JBDHBK010000213.1:0-4527 GCA_039592635.1 Gemmatimonadota bacterium | reverse complement strand
GAGTCGCACGTCTTCCACTACGAGTATGCGGATGCTGCCTGGCTGGCTGGAGTGCAACTGCACCCGGTGGCATCCGATCGTGGAGCCCTGACGGCTCGGGAAGTAGCCGCGGCCATACGGCCTGGAGATCGCCACCACCCGACCACCACGCTCCTGTGCGTGGAGAACACGCACAACATGCATGGAGGGTCAGTCGTACCTTTGCCGGCCATGCGGGCCATACAGCAACTCGCACGTGAGAGGTCGCTTCCGGTTCACCTGGACGGGGCCCGCCTGTGGAATGCAGCGGCGACCGCGGGCGTATCCCTGGCAGACTTCTCGTCCTGCGCGGACACGGTCACGGTGTGTCTCTCGAAAGGACTTGGCTGTCCCATCGGGTCGCTGCTGGCCGGACCGTCCGATCTGATCACGGAGGCGTGGTCGGTGAGGAAGCGGCTCGGCGGGGGAATGCGGCAGGTGGGGATCCTGGCGGCAGCCGGCCTCTGGGCGCTGGATCACAACCTCGATCGGTTGGATGAAGACCACGAGCGGGCGCGTCGACTGGCACTCGGGTCCGATTCCATGGAAGGGCTGCGATCAGAGGTGCCGGACACGAACATCGTGATGATCCACCTGGAAAGAGAAGACCTGGACGAGGAGACGGTGGCGTCGGAACTTGAGGCGCGCGGTGTCCTGGTCCTGCCGGCCGGCCCGGGTCGACTGAGAGCCGTCACTCACCTGGATGTGGACGACCGGGGCGTCGATCGGTGCCTCGAAGCCCTGTCCGGATTGTCTTTGGCCTGACCCTCTTCTGCCCGGGCGACGGGCTCAGGGACCGTCGCTGCCCGGGAGCCACGCCAGCACCAGGCGGTGTATCGTGATGTCCGCCTTTCGCGGGGCAACGGCGACCGTCTCCACATCCAGGCTCTGGAGGTCGAAGCGGTACCGCAGAGCCTCGGTCTCGCGCGCGAATTCCTCTTCCAGCTTCGCCCTTTGCCCACGCAGCGTGTCCACCGACTCTTCCGCCCGGCGGATGTCGTCCCGCTCCCTCGAGGCGCGTCCGGCACCACGCATTGCCGTCGTCGCCCGGCCCATGCTTCGGCGGCTCAGCTTCTTTCTCCCCAGAAACGCATCCAGCACGGTGGCTCCGACGGAAATCGCCGCCTGCATCTTCTGCTGCGAGTACTGGGATTCCTCCCGCTCCACTCGCTCCTCGGCCTTGCGGATCCTCTCGTCGATTCTGGTGAGGCGCGTCGCGAAACGGTCTCTCAGTTCATCGATCTCCCCGTCCCTGGCTTCACGTGCAGCTTCGCGCAAGCGGATCCCGAAGTCCGCTTCGGATTCGCCGGCTTCCGAGACGAGCTTGAGCGCCTTGCAGCGTCGAAGGTCCAGCGGTCGCTTCTGATACAGGAAGCCCTTCAAGGCGGACTTCCATGACCGATAGCTGGCCGGTCGAGCCGCCGAGGCGGGCAGATCTCCGAACGGAATGCCTGGCTCCGGATCGGCCGAGAGGTTGACCGTCACCAGCGTCTCGGCCGCCTCCCAGGGATTCGGGGGTACCTCGGCGGGCAGGGGCGCGACACAAACCACTCGCTCCCACTGATCGAGGCCGAGTGCGGAGCGCGCGTAATGAAGGTCCACTTCGGCCAGCAGCGCGGGACGGTAGGGACCTTCAGCCTTGCCGGGACCGGGCCTGACGAACGCCTCTTCCACACCCGGTGGCACGACCGGTCGCTCGATCTTCGACAACGCCGATTCCGGCTGACCGGCGAACGCCTGCGATCCGGCTCCGGCTCGGACACTCGCCTCGGTTTCCCGGGGCATCTCCCTGGCTGCCGCCTCGCGTCTCGGCTCCATCAACCGACTGATTTCCGGCCTGGCCATCGGACCTCTCAGGTAGGACATCGCCCAGCGCGTCCGGAATAGCACCGGACCGTCGTCGTGGACGTTGTTGAGCAGGAACGTCCGGCTCTCCAGTCCACCGAGGATCCGGTCCATTTCGCGTCGGTCGAGTCCGTCTTCATCGAAAGCCGCGGCGCCGTCCAGACCGTCCATGACCCGGTTCTTGTCCCGCTCGGTTTGCAGGCGACCGAGGAACCACGTGCCCGCGTTGCTCAGCGCCTTGTAGTCGAGGTCGACCGGATTCTGTGTCGCCAGGACGATGCCGAGCCCGTAGGCCCGGGCCTGCTTCAGGAGGGTGAGAAGCGGCGGCTTCGATGGAGGGATGCGGGATGGAGGCAGATATCCGAATACCTCGTCCATGTAGAGGATGGCCCGGAGACTCGCAGTGCCGGGGCGGGTGCGGATCCACGCCAGCAGTTCGTTGAGGACGAGCGTGACCAGGAACATTCGCTCCGCATCGCCCAGATGCGCGATCGAGATGATGGAGATCCTGGGTTTGCCTTCCGGCGTCCAGAGGAGGCGCTTGATATCCAGCGGGTCGCCTTCCAGCCACGCCTCGAAGCCCGGTGCGGCCAGAAGATTGTTGAGCTTCATGGCGAGGGCGAACCGATCCTTCTCCGGATAGAACGAGTCCAGGTCGAGCACTCCGACCCGATCGAACCCCGGGGACTGGACGGCCCGAATCACCGCTTCCAGATCCAGGTCGATTCCGTCGTCCCAGGCGCGTGCCACGATGTGTGAAAGCAGAATGTGCTCACGGCTCTGCAGCGGGTCGACCTCTTCGCCAGCAAGCGCGAGCAGCGCCGAGACGGTCGACGCAACGCGCTCTCGGCGGGCGTCGGGGTCGGCATCACCTCCGGCGGGAGGCGCGGAGAGCGACCGCAGGACGGCAAGGGGAAGACCGTGACTGGCCCCCGGCGTGTATACCGCCAGATCCACCGCCTTCCGCAAACGTGCGATCCGCTCGCCGTCCTGGCCCCAGGACGCCAGGCCCATTTTCCACTTGGCGGCCTCGGTCTCGGCCAGTTCGTCTGGCGTGACGCCCTTCCGGGCCGCCTTCGCCTCGTCGATCCAGGGACGGAAGTCGCGTGCGGCGAGGTCGGGGAAAGTGAGCAGCAGGTTGCCCAGGTCTCCCTTTGGGTCGATGGCGATCGCGGGGACTCCGTCGATCGCCGCCTCCTCCAGCAACGAAAGACACAGAGCGGTCTTGCCACTGCCCGTCATGCCGACGGCTACGGCGTGCGTCGTCAGATCGCGTGCATCGTACATGAGAAGCGGGCCACTGGCCTCGGAATCTGCCGGGTCCACCTCTCTGCCGAGGTAGAAGGAACCCAGTTTCTCGAAATGCGAAGCCTCGATTGGTTTGTCGTCGGTGGACATGGGGGTGATCACTCCGTCGGTATCGTGGCGGCGTCCGGTTCTCATCCTGACGATCTCGCCGGTCCGGGGCAAGCCGCTTCGACCCATGGCGGGCGCCTCTCCCGGCGGGCATCATTGAGAGATCGATGATGGAACTTCCCTAGTTGCCGGGATCGGTGCCGAGGTCAAAAACCGAACAAATTGCGAAAGTCACAGGCCCTACTTATACTGGGTTCACCGGCACCAATCACCTGGAACCACACGACGAGGCGGCGATGGCACTGGAACTGAATGGCGAGCGCAAGAAGGCTCTGTCCGTGGCGATCAACCAGATCGAGCGGCAGCACGGCAAAGGTGCGATCATGCGGCTGGGCGCGGAGGGTGCCCGGGTGAGAATCGAAGCGATCTCCACCGGTGCCCTGTCTCTGGATCACGGAACCGGCATCGGTGGCATCCCGCGCGGCCGCGTCACGGAAATCTTCGGGCCCGAGTCTTCGGGAAAGACGACGCTCACCCTGCACGTCATCGCCAATGCGCAGAAGGACGGCGGTCTGGCCGCGTTCGTGGACGCTGAACACGCCCTGGACGTCGGGTACGCAGCCAAGCTTGGCGTCGATGTCGAGAACCTGCTTGTATCTCAGCCGGACACGGGAGAGCAGGCCCTGGAGATCGCCGAGGTCCTGGTCCGGTCCGGGGCGCTGGACGTCGTGGTCGTGGATTCGGTCGCGGCCCTGGTACCGCGTGCCGAGATCGAAGGCGAAATGGGAGATTCGCACGTCGGACTCCAGGCCCGCCTGATGTCCCAGGCTTTGAGAAAGCTCACCGGAGCCATCGGGCGCTCCAACACGGCGGTGATCTTCACCAACCAGATCCGGGAGAAGATCGGTGTCATGTTCGGGAGCCCCGAGACGACCACGGGGGGGCGGGCGCTGAAGTTCTATGCTTCGCTGCGACTGGACATCCGCAGGATTGCTTCCATCAAGGATGGCATGGATCAGGTGGGAAATCGGACGCGGGTGAAAGTGGTGAAGAACAAGTGTGCCCCTCCGTTCCGGCAGGCCGAGTTCGACATCATGTTCAACGAGGGAATCAGCCGGAACGGAATCCTCGTGGATATCGGCGAGGAACACGGAGTGGTGAAGCGCTCCGGCGCCTGGTACTCCTACGGTGATGATGTCCGACTCGGCCAGGGCCGGGAGAACGCCAAGCTGTTTCTGGCCGAGAATCCCGATATTGCAGAGGAGCTCGAGACCCGGCTTCGGGTCGCCCTCGGCATGATTGCTCCGA
>JBDHBK010000212.1:0-4542 GCA_039592635.1 Gemmatimonadota bacterium | reverse complement strand
AGTGCCTTCTATCGACCCGCCGGTTCCTCTGCAGCTCCGGCCTTCTTCACTCCAGATCTTTTCCTCCAGGACTGGGGATACGGCGTGTACTTCCACCAGACGATCGCGGAGCAGAGAGCTGACTGGTTCAAACTGCCGGCCGGGCCATGGCCGACCCCAGTGTGGCTGCATGTGCCCGACGGCACGGGATCCGAGCACGTGATAGGAGTCCAGGCAGGAGACATCATCGAGATGGACGGTGCCGGGTGGTACGTCGTGTCCTCGGGGAGCGAATATCTCGCGCTCCGGCCCGAGCAACCCGGCGATATGTGGTGTCGCGAAGGGGATCCACCCCCAATGGCAATAGTCGAACCGACACGGTTTCTCCGGGCGGAACTCCTCGACGCCGACGGTCATCTGATACTCCGACCGAAATACATGAAGGGATGCTAGTGGGAATCTCCAGGATCCTCCCGACCGCTCTGGCGAGCCTGTGCGTTGCGACAACATCCTCAAGAACGAGCTGGCGGACGCGGTTTGAACTTGAGCAGTCGTGAAGCCAACGTGAAACCGGACGGGCCGATGCGGATCAGACTTTCGGACGAGCGACGGGACGACCTCAGTACCGCGGTGCAGCAACTCTTCCAGGACGAATTCGAACGGGACCTGAGCGAATTCCAGTCCCAGAGACTCATAGACTTCTTCATGCGCCAGCTGGGGCCGCCGGTGTACAACCAGGCCATCCAGGACGCGCGAGCCTACATGCTGACCAAGCTCGAAGATATTGACGGCGAGGTCTACGAACCTGAGGAAACTCCCTGAGGAGCACCATGCTTCGCTATCATCACCTCGGCATTCCGACGAATGAAGCTCGTCCAGGAGAGCGCTACCTGGCCGAGTGGGCAATGCACGTGTCGGGTTACGAGACCAGCCCCTACCGTATCGAATGGATGCGCTTCGAGGAGGACTGTCCGCTGCCGGATCTCGTCCGCACAGTGCCCCACGTGGCCTTCGTGGTGGACGATCTGGAAGCGGCGCTGGAAGGCAAAGAGATCCTGATTGAGCCGAACAGTCCCTCACCGGGCGTTCTCGTGGCCTTCGTGGTGGACGATGGAGCGCCCGTCGAGCTGATGCAGATCGAGGCAGGGAGCACATGATGCGGCATGCACTCGCGGCCATTGAGAGGAGCAGCCTGTCTCTCCTGGTCTGCACGGCCTGTTTCGCGCCGGGGCCCATCTTCGGTCAGACTCTCGAAGAGGTTGCCGCGGACGTGCGCTCGGCGGAAATCGCGTTCGCGAACAGCATGGCTGACCGCGACCTGGAAACGTTCGTCTCGTATGTAGCGGACGAGGCGATCTTCTTCAGCGGCCAGGTGCTGCGGGGAGCCGACGCCGTGAGGACGGCCTGGAGTCCCTATTTCGAGGGCGATGCGGCGCCTTTTTCATGGGAACCGGAGGATGTGGAGGTCCTCGATTCCCGGACGCTGGCTTTCAGCAGCGGCCCGGTGTGGGATGCAGACGGAAACCGCATCGGCACCTTCAACTCCGTCTGGCGCCTTGAAGCTGACGGCCGCTGGAGGGTGGTATTCGACAAGGGGTGCCCACCGTGCGGGAAGGAAACCATGGATTCGACGAATCAAGCAGAAGACGTCCGCGACCTCTCCGCGGAACAGCTCCGAGAGTTCGCGAAAGAGTACACTGCAGCGTGGTGCAGCCAGGACCCCGCCAGCGTGGCGGCCTTCTTCTCTCCAGCCGGATCGCTGACGGTCAACGACGGCGCTCCAGCCGTCGGCCGCGCAGCGATTACCGAGGTGGCTAAGGGATTCATGACGGCCTTTCCCGATATGCAAGTGATCATGGACGAGCTGCTCGTTCGTGACGACGGGGCCGTGTACAAGTGGACGCTCGTGGGCACTAACACCGGGCCGGGGGGAACCGGCAACGGGGTCCGCATCAGCGGATTCGAAGAATGGCGCATCGGAGCAGATGGCCTGATTACGGAGTCCAGGGGTCACTTCGACAGTGATGAGTATCAGCGGCAGCTGGCGGAAGGGGTAGCGGAGGTCAGAAATAGGAAGATTGAGTGATGGTCCGATGAGCAACTGGTACGGCGGCCGGATAGAGATCGTGACGGCCGACATTACGACCCTGGACGTAGACGTAATCGTCAACGCGGCGAATACGTCTCTGCTCGGAGGCGGTGGCGTGGACGGAGCCATCCACCGGGCAGCGGGACCTGAGCTCCTGGAGGAATGCCGCACACTCGGTGGCGCGCCGACGGGCGAAGTAAAGATGACCCGAGGCTACCAGCTGCCCGCGAAGTACGTGGCCCACGCGGTCGGTCCCGTGTGGCACGGAGGCCAGCACGGCGAGGGCGATCTGCTCGCCTCGTGTTACGCGCGGGCGCTCGACCTGGCCCGGGAGGTCGAGGCGCAGAGCATAGCCTTCCCGGCGATCTCGACGGGCGTGTATCGATTCCCGATGGAGCAGGCGACCCGCATCGCCATCCACGCTGCCGCCGCGTACCTGGACTCGTACGCCGTGCCGGAGCGCATCATATTCTGCTGCTTCTCGAGCCAGGACGCCGAAACGTACGAGCGTGTCGCGGCGGGGACGCCGGCGTAGGGCTTCGCTAGCGTAAGCCCCGCACTACGTCGCCCTGGATCTCCAGGACCTCTGGTCGCCCGCCGTAGTGGGCGGCCATGCCGACATCGATGCACCAAACCCGGCCACCGCAGTAGGACGTGATGCCGGCGTCCTGGATGGTGTGGCCGACCACTATCCGTTCCACGTCGAGGCCCTCGAGTACCATGGTCAGCGTGTCGCACGCCGCCTGGTTCGGGGCGTCGGAGTACAGGCGGTTCCACACCGGGCTCAGGTCGCCGCGGATCCACTCGGGCTGCAGCTCTTCACCGCGAAGCCATGCGCGGACCTTCTCATTCATCCAATCCAGGCCCATGTCCACGTGCTCGGGCAGGACTCCTCCGTGGGTGAAGAGCGTGGATCCGACTATCAGGAACGTGTTCCGCTCGGCCAGGAGGCGGGCGAACTCACCGCCCGGTCTGAGCGCCTGTGCCCGGGCTCGCTGGTGCGGTTCGAGCGTGGCAAGGAATGAGTCGACGGCGACCACTTCGATCACGTCCTCGAAGTCTTCCCAGCCGCCCTCTGTGACGTAACGGTAGTCGAGGTACGCGTTCATCAGCTCGTGATTGCCGTTGAGAACGTGGATCGCCCCGCCCGCGGCTTCAGCCTGGTCATCCAGGTCCGCCAGCCACCGAATGATGGCCTCCTCCTCGTCTCCCCGGTCCAGGATGTCGCCCGTCTGAACGATGACGAGATCGCCTCCGACCCACTGATCGAGCGAGTCGATCGCGCCTGCGAGCCGGAGCGCTGCCCGGGTGGCGGACAGATCACCGTGAAGGTCGCCGATGCCTACGAGTCGCGGCGGCGCTTCCAGCCGCGTGGCGTATGGGTCCGGCGCCGGAGGAGTCTCCGGGGGCGCCGGCTCAGGTGAGCAGGCGCCCAGTGCCAGCGCCGAGAGACCTCCCAGGAGCGGGTAGATCGACAAGCGATTCCTCATTCCGGAATCACCGGAATGAGGATCAGCGACGGATACTCGGTCGAGTGATGGACCTGGTTGTTCGCCACCACGCCTTCCGTCTCGTCGTAGTTGTTCCCGCCCGTGTTCAGGTTGCGGGTGAAGCGCGGGAAGTTGGAGCTCGAGACCTCGATCCGGAGACTGTGGCCCGGCGCGAAGTAGTTCGACGTGGACATTGGGCTCACCTCGACCTCGTACACCTGGCCCGGCTCCATGAACACCTGCCGGTCGTACCCATCCCGGTACCGGACCCGCTGGATGGTCTCATCCAGGTTGTATGCCGTGCCGTCCGGGTACACGTCGAGCAGCTTGACCGTGAAGTCGGTGTCACGGGCATCGGACGAGACGTAGAGGGTGACGCCGATCGTTCCGCTCACCTCCAGCCCGTCCTCGAGCGGCTCCGTGGTGTAGACCAGGACGTCCTGTCGCCTCGCCTCGACCTCCCGCTGGTCGAACGAGCCAGCCTGGATCGCCCCGCCGGTGCAGCACACGTTGCCGCCGTGGGAGAGCACAGGGTCCATCGGGTCGTAGGTGAAGCTGTCTGGTGTCTGGTCCGACAAAGGAGCCTCGCTGGTAAGGACCCCGTCTCCGTCGAGCGTGTTCGCGCTACCCCCGGAGCCCAGGTACAGGGTCAGCATCTCCGCGCCCTCGGGCGGCCAGGAGGCGGAGGTGTTCCACTCGTTCGAGCCCATGGTGTAGTAACGGACCCGGGGCAGGGAGTCGGTGATCCCGTTCTGTTCGCCCTTGAGCCAGTGGTCGAACCAGCGATAGACCAGCTCGCTGTAGTCCCAGCGGGCGTCTCCCACGTCCCGCTCACCCACCACCGTGTTCTCGTCGGCCAGCGTGTAGGCGCAGTGCGTGACCGGGGCCACCATGGCGAACTGGTTGTCCCGCGTCTCCGCATCCAGCCCTTTCTGACGCACGTGGTTGAACAGGGCCAGGTTCGGTCCGACCGAGACGTCGTAC
>JBDHBK010000211.1:0-4565 GCA_039592635.1 Gemmatimonadota bacterium | reverse complement strand
GGGCTCGAGCAGGTCGACGTGCGTCACCCCGCGCTCCCAGCCCTTCCACGTGCCGTAGTTCTCGACTCGGGCCTCGACGCCCCAACCGGACATCACCGCCCGCGCCCACTCGTTGGCCCGGTCCACAGCGGAAGTACCGGTTAGGCGGGGGCCGATCGAATCCAGCATGGCCTGCCCAATCGTCCAGGCCTGGGAGTTCTCCATCCCCTCGTTCCAGATGGCCTCGATCACCGCGTCGTCCGTCGGGAAATTCTGGGCCGCAACCGGCATTGCGCTGAGCAATACCGCGGCGAGGCCCAGAACCGAGCTCGTCCTGGTGCTCATTATCGTCTCCACTCGCGTGGCTGTTTCGTAGAATCCCGGTGTCGGTCCCCGTGGGGTCGCCGACCTCCGGCTGAAGTGCACGCAGAATAGGCCTCTTGGAGCGGCCCGTCCAGTGAAATCGACGGCCCCGGTCCGTCACCCGGGACCACTCGCGTCCGCGAGCCGAATCCCGCTAGTTTGAGCCCGTGAAAGCCAGGCCATTCGCCCCGGCGCTCGACGGCGCCGCATTCGATCACGATCGCTCGAGGATGCCCATGTCCCGTTGGCGCATGACCCCGTTGCTGGCCCTGCTTCCGCTTTTCCTCTGCTGCTCCTCTCCCACGGAGTATCAGGTCGTCCTGAAGGGGGGAACCATCTACGACGGGTCCGGGAATGCTCCCTTCGTCGGCGACCTGGCAATGAATGCTGACACGATCGCCGCAGTACTGCGTTACGGAGCCGACGGCGATGGCCAGGGACTTCGGGGCGCCATGGAGGTCGACGTGTCCGGCATGGCTGTCTCGCCGGGTTTCATCAACATGCTCTCGTGGGCCAACGAGTCGCTTCTCGAAGACGGACGCGGCGAGAGTGACCTGCTTCAGGGCGTCACCCTGGTGGTCATGGGAGAGGGCTGGTCCATGGGCCCGCTGAACAACGCCATGAAGGCCGAGATGCTGGAGGACCAGGGTGACATCGAGTTCGACGTCACCTGGACATCCCTCGGCGAGTATCTGGACCACCTGGTCGAGCGGGGCGTGTCTCCCAACGTGGCGTCTTTCGTAGGCGCCACGACCGTCCGGATTCATGAGCTGGGCTACGAGGACCGCTCTCCCACGCCGGAAGAACTCGAGAGAATGAAAGCCCTGGTTCGCGGGGCGATGAAGGAGGGCGCGGTCGGTCTCGGATCCTCCCTGATCTATGCACCAGCCTTCTATGCGGACACCGAAGAGCTCATCGCCCTGGCGTCCGCCGCCGGAGAGTATGGCGGCATGTACATCTCTCACATGCGGAGCGAGGGCAACGCGATCATGTCGGCGGTGGGCGAGCTGATCACGATCGCGCGGGAGGCAGGTGTTCCGGCGGAGATCTACCACCTCAAGGCGGCCGGCCGGGACAACTGGCCAAGACTCGACGATGTCATCCGGAAGGTCGAGTCTGCCCGGGCCGAGGGCCTGCGGATTACGGCGGACATGTACACCTACACGGCCGGAGCGACCGGCCTGGACGCAGCGATGCCCCCGTGGGTGCAGGAAGGCGGAGACCAGGCGTGGATCGCCCGTCTCGAGGATCCGGCGATCCGCCGTCAGGTGATCCGCGAGATGCGCACGCCGACCGACGAATGGGAGAGCCTCTACCTGGCCGCCGGCTCGCCCGAAAACGTCCTCCTCGTGGGATTCCGCGCGGAGGAGCTCAAGCCACTCACCGGCAAGACCCTTGCCGAGGTCGCGGCGGAGCGAGGGGTCACGCCGGAGGACGCGGCCATCGATCTGTTGATCGCGAACGGCGCGGATGTGAACACGGTCTACTTCCTGATGTCCGAGGACAACGTCAGGAAGAAGATCGCTCTGCCGTGGATCAGCTTCGGCTCGGACGCCGAGGCCCTTTCCCCCGAGGGGGTGTTCCTCGAGTCCAACCCGCACCCCCGCGCGTACGGCAATTTTGCACGTCTCCTGGGCCGGTACGTGCGCGACGAGAGCGTCATTTCGCTGGGGGAAGCCATCCGTAAAATGACGAGCCAGCCGGCCGCGAACCTCGGCCTGCGAGCACGTGGTTCGCTGGCGCCCGGCTACTACGCGGACGTGGTCGTATTCGACCCCGAGACCGTCCGGGACGAGGCCACGTTCGCCGAACCGCACCGGCTTGCGGAGGGCGTGGAGCACGTGTTCGTGAACGGCACGCACACCGTACGCGACGGAGCACACACCGGCGCCCTGGCCGGTCAGGTCGTTCGGGGGCCGGGGTGGATCGGAAACTGACCGGGTCCGCCGCACGGGCCGTGTTTGGAGCCGAACTCCGACCCGGTCCGGAGTTCGCCGGGCAGCTTGACGCCGACGATCCACTGGCCGGGTTCCGGGCCCGTTTCGATCTGCCACGCTCCGGGGGCGACACGGCGGTGTACCTGGTGGGCAATTCGCTGGGGCCACTCCCCCTTGCAGCGCGCGAGGAACTGGAGCGCCAGGTCAGCCGCTGGGCGACGCTGGGCGTGGACGGCTGGTTCGAAGGGGCTTCGGCGTGGTTCGATCTCGACGGACGATTCCTGGACTCGCTGGCCCGACTCGTGGGCGCCGGGCCGCGCGAGGTCGCCGTCATGAACGGTCTCACGGTGAACCTGCACCTTCTGCTCGCCAGTTTCTTCCGTCCCTCGGGTAAGAGGCGCCGCATCCTCATCGAGCGCCCGTGTTTCCCCAGCGATCGCTTCGTCGTCGAGACGCAACTGCGCTGGCACGGCCTCGATCCGGAAACCGACATCATTGAGATCGGTCCCCGGGGGGAACGCGACCTGATCGACGAAGCCGACATCGAATCAGCCCTCGAGGCCGGAGGTGATGAAGTGGCCCTGGTCCTCCTGGGCGGTGTCAATTTTCTCACCGGTCAGTTGCTCGACATGCCCCGTATCGTGCGCGCGGCGAGGCGCTGTGGCGCTCTCGTCGGCTTCGACCTGGCCCACGCCGTGGGCAACGTGGAACTCCGTCTGCACGACTGGGACATCGACTTCGCCGCCTGGTGCCACTACAAGTACGTCAATGCGGGCCCGGGAGCGCCTGCCGGCGTCTTCGTGCACGAACGGCACGCCTCCAACCCCGAGGTCGTGCGGCTCGGAGGATGGTGGGGCAACGATCCCTCCACCCGTTTCAGAATGCAGCTCGATCCGGGTTTCATCCCACGCGCGGACGCCGCCGGATGGCAGCTCAGCTGTCCTCCCGTGCTGGCCATGGCCCCGCTGGGCCCCGCGCTCGCATTGTTCGACGAAGCGGGCATGGACCGACTTCGCGCCAAGTCGCTCCGGCTCACGGCCTATCTGGAGTGGCTCATCGCGGCCGAGTCGGGACAGGATATCCAGGTCATGACGCCGAGTGATCCGGCCGGCCGTGGCAGCCAGCTCTCCCTTCGCCTGCGCGGACGGACGGACCGCATCCAGGCCCGGCTGCAGGAAGCCGGTGTGGTCGGCGACTACCGTCAGCCGGACGTGCTTCGACTGGCCCCTGCCCCGCTCTTCAACACGTTCGGCGAGATGTGGCGAACGGCGAAATCGCTGCGAGCCGCCGTTCGGGAGGCCCTGTGAAACCGCTCGAGCCGGTCCTGCACGACATCAGTCCGCTTCTCAGTCCTGAGACGGCGGTGTTCCCGGGCGACACGCCGCTGGACCGCGAGGTCGTGCTCGACCTGGCCCGTGGCGACACGGTTACCCTGTCCTCCCTGCGGTCGACGTGTCACCTCGGCGCTCATGTGGATGCTCCGAGTCACTACGATCCGGCGGGCGCCACGATCGGCGACCGGCCGCTGGCCCCTTTCGTCGGGCCCTGCAGGGTGGTGCGCGTTCAGGTCGCCCGGGGTGGTCTGGTGACCACGGCCATGGTTCGTGCTGCGCTGGCGGCCGACACCCGGTCGGGTGCCGACGGCAGGCTCGAAGTCGAACGCGTCCTGTTCGCCACAGGCACGTACCCGGACCCAACCGAGTTCACGACGGATTTCGCCGCACTGACCCCGGACCTGGTGGACTGGCTCGCGGCCGAGGGAGTGACACTGGTGGGAGTCGATACGCCGAGTATCGATCCGGCAGACTCCACGGATCTCCCGGCGCACCAGGCCGTGCGTCGGCACGACCTGAACATCCTCGAAGGCATTGTGCTCAGCCACGTGGAGCCCGGCCTGTACGAACTGATCGCCCTTCCGCTCCGCCTCGCGGCGTTCGACGGGAGCCCGGTTCGCGCCGTGCTTCGTGCCCTGGGCGATCGTGAAGCTGGCGGAGGTCAGGGCCCCCACGCCTGACGCTAGTGGGCCGCCGTTCGTCCTCCGTCGACCGGCAGGTTGACTCCGGTCACGTAGGAGGCGGCGGGTGACGCGAGGAATCCCACCGCCGCCGCGATCTCCGCGGGATCCGCCAACCGCCGCAACGGAATCCCGGCCTGCCAGCCCGCCTCGACCTGCTCGACCGACGTGCCTCCCGCCGCCGCGATCGACTCCGCCAGGTCTTCGAGTCGTGCCGTAGCCGTGTATCCGGGAAGGATGGTGTTCACCGTCACCCCCAGCGGGCCGAGCTC
>JBDHBK010000210.1:0-4574 GCA_039592635.1 Gemmatimonadota bacterium | reverse complement strand
CGCGGTGCACGGGCTCGGAGAGCACTCGGGTCGCTACGGGCGCATTGCCGCCTGCGCCGAGGCGGCTCGACTCGACTACTTCGCGCTCGACCTGCGCGGGCATGGCCGATCGCCCGGACGCCGCGGTCACACCGGTCCCTTTGACCGACTCCTGACGGATCTGGACCGCCTGCGGAGGCGAACCGGGAATGGCGAGTCGAAGCTGCCGACGGTCTTGCTGGGGCACTCCCTGGGAGGCCTGATCGTGGGTCGCTATGTGCAGGAGTTCGGATTCCCGAGCCTGGCGGGCGCCGCCCTCGTGACTCCCTACGTGGATCTCGCCATGAGCCCGCCGACGTGGAAGCTTCGTCTCAGCGACGTTGCGTATCGCCTGGTCCCCTCGTTGACGTTGGATAACGAGATCCGCGGGGACATGCTCTTTCGCACGGCGGAGGAGCAGGCCGCGCACGGGAGCGATTCGCTGGTGCATCATAGGGTGAGCGCGGGCCTGTGGGGCGACATGAGACGGCAAGCGGGGATCCTGCTCCGCCGGGCCGATCAGACTCGAACGCCCATCCTGGTCCAGGTGTCGGGCGACGATAGGGTCGTCAGCACCGCGGCGTGCCGGGAGCTGGCGGGACGGTTCGGCGGAGACACACGCGTGATCGAGTACGATGAAGCGTACCACGATCTCTATCGCGATCCGGTCGCCGATGAGGCCGCGACCGACCTGGTTCAGTGGATAGACGACATTCTGGCGGGCAGAGGGGGCGCGGAAGCCGATGCGGCGGTATAGTGTCGGGCTGGAATGCGAGGTTCAATAGCACGCTCTGGAGGTAGACTTGTTCGGTCGCAAGGATGAACGGATAGAAGAGACGGTCGACGAAGCGGCACTGTCTGGTGACGAGGCAGACGTCACCGATCCCGCCGACGAACCGCTGGAGTCCGAAGGTGCGCCAGAGGCGCCGGAGCTCGAGTTGGACGAAGTGTCGGAGGAGGAAGACCTGCTCGAGGATCCGGCACAAAGCATGGCGGAAGAACTGGAGCTCGTCAACGACCGGCACCTGCGGCTCGCGGCGGAGTTCGAGAACTTCCGCAAGCGCACCCGGCGAGAGCAGGCGGAGTTGTCCGTGGTGGCCCAGGCGGACCTGGCTCGGCGCCTGCTGCCGACCCTCGACGACCTGGCGCGAGTTTCGTCCACGCCACCCGAGACCACGACGGTCGAAGCCCTCGACGCGGGACTCGATCTCATCCTCCGCAATTTGCGGAAGGAGCTCGAAGACGCAGGTCTGACGCGCATCGAGGCGCTGGGCGAGCGATTCAACCCGGAGTTGCACCAGGCTCTGATGACCGCAGAGACGCCCGATCAGGAACTGGACGAGACGGTCTCGCGCGTCTTCGTGGACGGGTACGTATTCCGTGAGCGACTCGTGCGGCCCGCTCAGGTAGAGGTCCTGACGTATTCGCCGGAAGGTGTCGAGGAGCCGTGATGTCAGGGCGAGCGAAGGACTACTACCAGGAACTGGGGGTGGCGGCGAGCGCCTCCGACGATGAGATCAAGAAGGCATACCGGGCCCTCGCCAAGAAGTACCATCCTGACGCCAATCCCGACAAGCCGGGTGTGGGCGAACGGTTCAAATCGATCTCGGAGGCCTACACGGTCCTGTCAGACCCGGAGAGTCGCAAGAAGTATGATCAGTTGAGACGATTCGGTGGGCTGGGCGGGTTCCGCCCGAGCGCCGGCCCCACAGCCGGCACGGGGCCGGAGGCAGAGCGCAGTTTCCGATTCGAGGACCTTGGCGGTATCGGAGACATCTTCAGCACCATATTCGACTTCGGGAAGCGGACGACCGCGGACCGGCAGAAGGGCCCGGTGCGAGGCCATGACGTCGAGTACCTCATCGAGATCCCGTTCAAGACCGCCGTACGCGGCGGGAAGGTCACGATCAACGTTCCGCTTTCGGAAGAGTGCGCTACGTGTGATGGTACCGGGGCGGCTCCCGGGGCTGGCTCGGATCCCTGTTCCGAGTGTCACGGGCGGGGGACGGTGACCTTCGGGCAGGGGACCTTCTCGGTACCGCGCCCGTGTCCGGCATGCATGGGGCGGGGGCAGATCCCGCGGGAAGTGTGCAGCGCGTGCGGTGGTCAGGGGGATGTCTCCTCACGCCGCCGGATCGCCGTAACGGTCCCCGCCGGGGTCGACGACGGTTCAAAGCTCCGGATTCCGGGGCAGGGTGAGCGAGGCCCCGGAGGCGGGCGGCCCGGCGACCTGATCGTCCGCTTCAAAGTCCACGAGGACCGGTTCTTCACCCGGGACGGATTGGACCTGGTTTGCGAGGTGCCGATCAATGTGGCGCAGGCGTTGCTCGGCTCCCGAATCCGTGTCCGCACGGTCGACAACAAGAAGATCGTACTGAAGATCCCGCCGGGAACCCAGTCCGGCACCACGTTCCGGATCAAGGGACAGGGCGTTGAGAAGGGCGAGCGCACGGGAGATCAGCTGGTGCGGATCGTGGTTGGCGTGCCCGAGGACCTGTCGGACGAGGGGCGCGATGCCGTGGAACGTCTGGCAGAAGCAGAAGGACTGCGCCACTGACGGCGACTGGACCGGGATCAGACCCTCTGGGCAGCCGTGATCACGCCACCGCCGAGCACGACGTCCTCGCGATATAGAACCGCGCTCTGACCCGGGGTCACTGCGTCCTGCGCCGACTCGAGTTCCAGTGTGAAGCCGTCCGAGCCGAGTGCGGCCACACGAGCGTCGACGATCGGAGCGCCGTGGCGGATCCTCACCCCGATACTCTCTCCCGCTCCCGGCGGTTCGGCCAGCCAGTTGGCCCCGCGGGCTTCCAGGGCAAACGATGCGAGGGCGTCACGGGGTCCGATCACGATGGTGCGCGATTCGGGGCGGATTTCGATCACGAACATGGGCTCGCCAAATCCGCCGGGGAGTCCCTTCCGCTGTCCCACCGTGAACCGGGCGTAGCCCTCGTGCTCCCCGACGATGGTCCCATCCTCCCTCACGACAGGTCCGGGTGACAGCGCCGGGTGACTCTCCCCCAGGTGGTCCCTGAGAACGCCAGCGTAGTCATCGTCCGGCACGAAACAGATCTCGAACGACTCTGGTTTGTCCGCCGTGAGCAGTCCCAGGGAGCGGGCCGCCTCCCGAACCTCGGTCTTGGCCAGATCGCCCACCGGGAGCAACAGCCGATCGATCACTGTGCGGGGAATCCCCCACAGGAAGTACGTCTGGTCCTTGCGATCGTCTTCGGCCCGACACAGAAGCGACTTTCCGTCTCGACGTTCCACGCGCGCGTAGTGTCCGGTGGCGATATGCGAACATCCGAGTTCGTCGGCCCGGCGGACCAGGTCCCTGAACTTGGTGAAGCTGTTGCACCGGACGCACGGAATCGGTGTCCTCCCTGCCGCATACTCCTGGACGAAGTCGCGGATCACGTCGTCGGTGAATTCCTTCTCGAGGTCGAACACCCGGTGCGGAATCTGGAGCGCTGCCGCGACCGTCCTCGCGTCGGAAATCCCCTCCAGGCCACAGCACTTCTGCGCCGGACCTGAGGAGTCAGAGTAACAGAACGTCTTCATGGTGGCGCCGATGACCCGGTGTCCCTGGCGGACCAGCATGGCCGCGGCCACGCTCGAGTCCACCCCACCCGACATGGCGACGAGAACCGAAGCCACGGTCACGCGTCCGATCCCCGAAGTCGCCGCACGGACTTCACCACTTCGCTCGCGGCCGAATCGATATCAGACGCGGTCGTGGATGGGCCGAAGCTGAATCGGAGCACGGCGTAGGATCCGACCGGCCGAACCCCCATCGCCTCGAGTACGTGAGACCCCGTGGAAGCACCGCTGGCGCATGCCGATCCGGCGGACAGGGCGATGCCCGCCAGGTCGAGCGAGGTGAGCAGCGCCGCCTGGTCGCAATCCTCGATGCCCACGCTGAGTAGCTGCGGCAGACGTTCGGGAGCTTCCTCGCCGTGTACCGTCAGCTTCGGGATCGACTCGCGAAGTGCCTTCTCCAGTCTGCACCTGAGCTCTCTCCAGCGGTCGGCCGACGCGGGCAGTTCGGAAGTCGCCAGCCGAACCGCTTCCGCGAACCCCACCGCGCCGAGCGGGTTCTGGGTACCCGGCCACATCGACTTCTCCTGGGACCCGCCATACGCCAGGGGCTCCAGCCGTACATCGCCACGCCGGACCAGAAGACCGATCCCGACGGGCCCCCCGAGCTTGTGAGCGGTGACCGTAACCAGGTCGGCCGGAACGTCCTCCAGAGACACGGGCACCTTGCCGCAGGCCTGCACCGCATCCGTGTGGAAGCAGGCTCCGTGCCGATGAGCGATCTCGCACAGCTCCCGGACGGGCTGTATCGTGCCCACCTCGCTGTTGGCCCACATGACCGAAACCAGCGCAGGGCGCTCGGTGTCGGCTGCGAGCCGCTCCTCCAGCACCTGTGGGTCCAGCCAGCCGGTGGAATCGACAGGGAGCAATTCGACGATGGCCCCCTCGGCTTCGGCGCGTCGGGCCGCTTCCAGCACCGCCTTGTGCTCGACCGCCGAGACAAGAAGGCGAGCCGGCCC
>JBDHBK010000209.1:0-7614 GCA_039592635.1 Gemmatimonadota bacterium | reverse complement strand
GGCTCGCCGTCCACGTCGAGGACCACCCTTTAGAGTACGTCGATTTCGAGGATGTGATCCCTCCCGGCAACTACGGCGCAGGGCCGATGATCGTCTGGGACCGGGGGAACTGGGTCGCACTCGAGGACCCCGAGGCGGGAATGGCGGCGGGCAAGCTCCTGTTCGAGCTCCGCGGCCACAAGCTTCGAGGCGTATGGACGCTGGTCAAGCTGAAGAAGACGGAGACCGAGTGGCTGCTGATTCGCGAAAAGCGCACGCTGTCGAGTGCGGAGCTCGCGGACGCACCCGAAGCCGATGCGTCGGTCCCGCAGGAATCGATTCTCAGCGGATTGACCGTCGAAGAGCTCGGCGAAGGCATGGACCGGGGCGCCGTACTCGCGAAACTGGCGAAAGACGCGGGCGCTCCCCGCCGCACGGTGCAGGGCGAGAGCGTCAAGGTCATGCTGGCGCATACGGCGGACGCGCCGTTTTCGGATCCCGGGTGGCTGTTCGAGCTCAAGCTCGATGGGTACCGGATGATCGCCAGTCGACACGGTCACGTGTGCCGCTTGCACACGAGGAACGGTAACGACGCGACGACCTGGTTTCCGGAGATCGTTCGGACGCTGAGGGCACTCCCGGTGGACGACTTCGTGGTCGACGGCGAGGTCGTCATGCACGATGAGGCCGGGCGTCCGAACTTTCAGCGCCTCCAGAGAAGGGCCCGGATCCGCCGGCCCATGGACGTGAAGCGAGCCTCGCTGCGACAACCGGCTACGTTCTACGCCTTCGATTGCCTGGGCATCATGGGGCACGACCTGCGGGCGCTGCCCCTCGAGTCCAGGAAGGAGATCCTGCGCGAGGTCCTTCCACCCGCCGGGCCACTCCGTTTCGTGGACCACTTCGTAGGCGTGGGCGAGGCGCTGTACGAGCAGGTCACCGGCATGGGCCTCGAGGGAATCGTCGGAAAGAAGGCTGGCAGCCGATACCGGGCCGGTCGGTCGAAGAGCTGGCTAAAGCTGCGTGCGACTCGAACCGCGGATGTGGTCGTGGTGGGCTTCACGGAGCCCAAGGGAGGTCTGAAGGGGCTCGGCGCACTGCATGTCGCGGGACTGGAGGCGGACAGCCTCGTCTACCTGGGAAGGGTGGGCACCGGGTTTTCCGACCAACAGCGAAAGGACCTCCGGGCCAGGCTGGAGGAGCTCGAAACGGAGGCTCCGGCGGCGGAGCACGTGCTACCCGAGGGAACCGACCACTGGGTACGTCCGAGCCTGGTGGCCGAGGTTCGTTTCCTGGAGCGCACCGAGGACGGACTTCTGAGGCAACCCGTGTTCTCCCATCTGCGGGACGACAAGGCACTGGGCGAATGTGACGCTCCGGCGCGTCGCAGCGCCTCGTCCACGGGTGACGACGAGCGGGACTTCGAGGCCGACGCGGCCCACGGCGGACTCGCCGGTGGACAGACGGACTCGCGGGGCGACCCCACCCTGTCCAACCCCGACAAGGTGTTCTGGCCCGGAGCGGGGTACACCAAGATGGACCTGTTCGACTACTACCGGGCCATCTCTCCGTGGCTCCTTCCCTACCTCGCGGATCGCCCCCTCGTACTGACCCGATACCCGGATGGGATCGACGGCAAGTCGTTTTACCAGAAGAACGTCCCCGTATCCGCCCCGGAGTGGATCCGTTCGGAGCGAGTGGAGAGCGAGGGCTCCGACAAGGCGATCGAGTACTTCGTGGCCGACGATCGTGCTTCCCTGCTCTACATGGCGAACCTCGGTTCGATTCCCCTGCACGTGTGGGCCAGCCGCATCGGATCGCTGGATCGGCCGGACTGGTGTGTCCTGGATTTGGACCCGAAGGGCGCACCATTCGAGCACGTGGTCCAGATCGCCAGGCTGCTGCACGACGTGTGCGAGGACATCGAGCTTCCCAACTACGTGAAGACCAGCGGATCCACCGGGCTGCACATCATGGTCCCCCTGGGGCGGACCTTCGACTACGAGCAGTCGCGTACCCTGGGAGAACTCCTGGCCCGCGTGGTCCTCCAGGAGGCGGCCGACATCGCGACGATCGCACGGTCCCTCGAGGCCCGAGAGGGGAAAGTGTACATCGACTACCTGCAGAACCGGCGCGGACAGCTGCTGGTAGCGCCATTCAGCGTCAGGCCCGTTCCCGGTGCATCCGTCTCGACCCCGCTCGGGTGGCACGAGGTGAATCGCGGCCTCGACATCCACAAGTTCACTATACGGAGCGTGCCCAGGCGGCTCGCCCGGTCGAAGACCGACCCACTTCGCCCCGTGCTCGATGAGATGCCTGATCTTCCGGCCGTGCTGGCCCGGCTGGCTGGCCGCATGTGAACAGGTCAACGCGGACGATCCCCCGGGGAGAACCGATGCAGATCTACGCAGGAACCAGTGGTTTCAGCTACAAGGAATGGAAGGGCAGCTTCTACCCCGAGCAGCTCGCGGCCTCGGACATGCTGTCCTACTACTCGAGCCGGCTCACGGCGGTCGAGATCAACAACACGTTCTACCGCATGCCGCGTGAGTCAGTGCTGGAGGGCTGGGGCGCCCAGGTGCCCGAAAGGTTCCGGTTCGTCATCAAGGCCTCCCGGCGCATTACCCACTTCAAACGGCTGAAGGGGGCCGAAGAGGAAACCGGCTACCTGCTCCGCACCGTCGGTCTTCTCGGCGACAAGCTGGGCGCCGTCCTGTTCCAGCTTCCTCCCAACATGAAGCAGGACCTCGAGCGCCTGGACGACTTCCTCTCCGGGCTCGGAGATCCGGGACGAGCGGTCTTCGAGTTCCGGCACGCTTCGTGGTTCGAGGAAGCAACATACGACTGCCTGCGAAAGCATGGGGCGGTGCTTTGTACGGCAGACACCGACGGGGAGGACGGCCAGATCGTCGAAACCGCGCCCTGGGGCTACCTGCGCCTTCGAAAGACGGAGTACCTGGAAACAGCGCTCGCCGAGTGGGCCGCCCGGGTGGGCAACTCCGGTTGGGAGCGGGTGTTCGTGTTCTTCAAGCACGAAGACGGAGCCGCTGGAGTCGTTGCTATGGATCACTTCTGAGCCGCCTGTGTCCAAATGCCGTGTGGATGGCACACTCACCGCCAAAGCGAGCAGGAACCTGTGCGTATTCGAGGTCGGAAACGGGCCGGTCGCGCGCCGGCGGACTGTGCTATATAATTCCGCTCGCAACAACGGGATTTCCGGGTTCACCATCCGAGGAGCAAGCAATGGCGAAGCACAACTTCTTGGTCGAGCGCTACCAGATCACTCTGGGTGATCACCCCAAGACTTTCGGAGGCATCGAGGTCCGTCCGAGGGGAGTGGTGGCGTGTTTCGGCGAATTTCTGCGGCTCATCTACTACTTCCTCCCCGAGGGTGCCGAGGCACCGGCCGCCATGTGGAGCGAAGATGCCAGGCTGTGCGTCGTGTTCCTTCCGACCGATGCCATGCCGGCGTTCGTCGACCTGCTGCGCAACGAGAAGCCGATCTACGGCAACATCGACACCGACCTTCCGGGGGATGCCTTCATCAGCACCCTGCACGAGCCGGTCGGTGAAGAGGAAAAAGGCGGCGGGTTCTTCCGGCGCTAGACAGCACGGCGATCCCGGATGTGGAGAGGCCCGGCCGCTTTCGAGCGGCCGGGCCTCTTTGCGTTCACCCGTCGAACCCCGACCAGACGAAGGCTACTCCTTCCTCATCGTGGCCGTGGAACGGAGGGTAATGGTCCCGGGATCCGTGCCGCTTGAGAACAGGCTGAGGACGGGTCCGATGAACCGGAACGTGTAGGGCACGGAGACCGTGACCGAAACCGCATCTCCGGTGTCACAGCCGCCGGAACAAGAGTAAGCTACAGTGGCGCTCACTATGTTCGCGTCCGAGAGACGCGCTGCCGTGCGAGCTTCAGCCTCGGCCTGAGACGTCGACGGAAGGACACCCTCCCGCGCTCCCTCCCGGGCCGCGTTCGTGATCACCTGCTGCACGTTGTAGGCCCGAGCGAATTCGAAGATGCCGACCAGAAGGGCGAGAAGGATCGGCAGTGCGATCGCAATCTCGACCAGGGCCTGCCCCGCTTCACCGAGGCGGGTTCGCCTGCGGGCCCGACTACGGGCGCGGGAATAGAGTCGCCGCGCAGTTCGGTTCCATGTATACACTTCGTCGCCCCCTGACAGTCGTCATTTCGGCCGCAAACACCAAGATAGCCGGTCTTGTGCTAGCGACCAAGTCTCTCGCGCCGGTTCAGTTCGGGTGCGAAAGGCGTGCCAACCCCGCGGATCGGCCTCTGTGACGGCGTACATACGGTCCGCGGCGGCTACGGTCGACACACTCGCCCGGCCAGGCCCACTCGAGCAGAGTGTGCAAAACTCTGCACATTGTTGTAACCCACGGTCGAGCCTCTTAGTCTGGAGGCGGACCGCCGTCTGGAGGCGGCGGACGCCCGTCATGAGGAGGCGAAGCGCCGTCACGCGGCAGACGCCGGCCCGGCCGTTCCCTGCCACGCCATTCGTCTGAAGGCGGCCGGCCGCGCCTCATCAGCAAGTGCTCCTCGAGATTCTCCAGCTGCTCCGGAGTCAGAACACCCTCGAGCTCGGACATCACGGAATCCGACAGCGTCCTCATCTCCTCCTGCGTGCGCTGAAACGTCTCCGCGAACCGGGGTGCCGCATTCTCCATGATCTCACGAATCTGAGCCCTTTGCTCCTCGCTTTCCGGCTGCACCGCCCGCTCGACGAGCTGGACGATCCCCGGACCGGTCCTGATCCGGGCGATTCGATCCATGCGTCGATTGTGCAGCACTCCGCTGACGAGCATGCCGATGACGATTCCCAGGACCAGCACGGCCAGGAGGAGAAAGGCTGACTTCGTCCGTGCCTGCATGGCTCCCCCTCAGCCCCCGAGTGCGAAGGCAGTTTCCAGCGTGGCTTCAGGAAGCCCCATCACGGAATCCACCATCGATCCACCGTACCCGCCATCGAGGGCCGAGTACGCGCCTATCGCGAGCACCACCACCAGACACGCCACCGCCACGCGGGCAAAGATCCACCGCAGGGCCTCGTACATCCCCTCGACCGGTGCCAGCGTCTTCTCCTGCCGGAGTCTCGCTGTCACGCGAGCCGCGAAAAACGGCTCAAAGGAAGCGGCGGCCCCCTGATCCAGGAGGGTCGTGATCTCCTCCAGGCTCTGCAGGACAGAACGGAGTCCGGGCTCGCTGTTCAACCGCTCCTCGACCCGGGCCAATTCCCCGTCCGACAGGTCTCCGTCCCTGTACCGGATCAGTAGCTCGCGGTCATCCATCGTCTGACTCCTTCATCTCTTTCTCCAGCCGCTCCATCGCGCGCGCGAGGCGCGACATGACGGTTCCGACGGGAACTCCCAGGATCTCGGCCGCTTCCCGCGTCGAGTATCCATCGATCATTCTCAGCACCACGACCGTCTTGTGGTTCGGCGCCAACCTCGCGACCGCCTCGCGCACTCTCCGGATATCGTCCTTCCGCTCCAACTCGCCGCGCGGATCCCAGGAGGCTTCCGGCCGGTCGCGTTCCGTCTCGTCCCGGCTGACGAACCTCGAGATCCGTCGCTTGCGCTTCTTCAGGGCCGTGAGCGACAGGTTGATCGCGATTCGCGTCAGGTACGTGCCCAGGCTCGAATCACCCCGGAAGCGGTCGAGCGAGCGGTACAGCCGGATGAAGGTCTCCTGACCCACGTCCTCCGCTTCTTCCCCGGCACCAAGCATCCCGATAACGGTCGCCGCCACCCGGGGCTCGTATCGCTCGACCAGGTCCCGGAAGGCACCCTCGTCTCCCGCCCTGGCCCGGTCGATCAGAACCCGATCGGGGACCGATTCGGGTCGCTCCACTAGGGCAGTCGCCTCCGCAAGGCGCGCCTCAGTCGCCGCGCGCACGGTCCGGGTCGCTCTGACGAGCGGGGCGACCCACTGTCTGGAGAGGCGTCATTCGGCATCACCCCGTTGTCGGTGCAGGCTCCGAAGTGGGCATGACCGCTATCCGCCAGCCAGCTCCAATTCCATCCCGTTCGAGGATTAGACCCCCGCAGGGTCCACGCTATTCCCACGGCCCCGGACGCGCCCGCCAGCGGAAACGGGACAGGTCGATCCTCTCGAGGTGGTCGAACTCGACCCCCTCGGCCTCCAGGAGCCTCTTCTGGTCCACCCCGGAGCCGGGAGAGCTGCGAATGCTGATCTGACCGCGGGCGTTGATCACACGATGCCATGGAACATCTGCGCCGTCAGGAAGGCCGTGCAGTGCGTAGCCGACCTGGCGGGCATGCCCGCGAGCGCCCGCGAGCGTCGCAACCTGGCCGTATGTCGCCACCTTCCCGGCCGGAATGCGCCGGACAACCTCGTAGATTCGCCCGCGGACGGAATCCGGCACGACACCTACATCTTCCCGTACAGAGCCCGCAGACGTTTCCGCGTCATCCGATCCCGCCAATCCGGCCCGAGGGCGTTCTCCCACAACGGCCCCATGCCCAGGGACACGTCCATCATGCGCTCCATGTCGTAGTCCTGCAGCACGGCGGTCACATTGGTCGGCATCTCGACGCCGGCGAACTCGGCCATCCGATGGAATTCGGCCACTCCATGAGGGTAGAATTCCTCCAGGTGGTTGAACGCCACGCAGTTCCCCTCCCCGTGCTTGAGGCCCAGGACGTACGAGAGCCCGTACGAGGTGGCGTGCGCGACCCCGACCTGGGAGTAGGCGATGCTCATCCCGCCGAAGAAGGACGCCATCATGAGCTTCTCGTCCGACTCGGGCGTGCGCTCGCCCAGGAAGACCTCACGACACAGCTCGAGCGCCTTGGACCCGTACGCCTCGCTGAAGGCGTTGAGATAGGTCCCCTCGAGAGACTCGACGCAGTGGATGTAGCAGTCCATTCCGGTGTAGAACCGCTGTCGATCCGGCGCATCGGCGATCAGGTCCGGGTCGAGAACGACCTGGTCGAACACCGTGTGGTCCGAGTTCAGGCCCAGCTTCTTCTCCGGACCCGTGAGTACCGCGGTGCGCGACACCTCGGCTCCAGTTCCCGACAGGGTCGGAATCCCCACGTGGTAGACAGCAGGGTTCTGGATCAGGTCCCAGCCCTGGTATTCGGCCGATGAGCCAGGGTTCGTCAGCATCAGCGAGACGGCCTTGGCCAGGTCCATTACGCTTCCACCGCCGATTCCTATGATGCCGGCCGGCTCGTCCCCCACCGCGGCCCTGCACAGGTCGGTCATCTCGTCCACGTACGATGTCTTGGGCTCCATGTCGACATTGGCCCACAGCAGGACATCCGAATCCCTCACCGGCACCCGCTCCGCCAGACTGGCCCCTTCGAAGACATCATCCACCACGAAGACCATGGAATCGCGGCCGGGGTGTCTGTGGTCGGCAAGGATGTCGTCCAGCTGGTCGAAGCAGCCTCGGCCGTACACCACACGCGAGATCATCGGGAAGTTTCTGAACATGGTCAGCCCTCCAGGGCCTTCCTGATCCGATCCTGGATATCGCCCAGCACCGCATCGGTCCAGGACAGTTTGACCAGCATCGAAATCGTGCGCGACATGATCCTGTCCGACCGCTCGATATCCATGGTCGAAAAGTCCGGCGGCGGATCGAGCA
>JBDHBK010000208.1:0-4576 GCA_039592635.1 Gemmatimonadota bacterium | reverse complement strand
CTGCGATCTTCAAGAGAGTCGAAGATACTGAAAGCGACCTTACGGAGCCTTCTGAACCTTGCCCTCGATCGAGCTTCCCGTGCCGACCTGCACCCAGAACGTGTTGCCTGAGCTGGAGTGCGACGCGGTGATCGCGTACCCGCCGGCCGACGCGGCCGAAGCGGAAATGGCGATACCCTGGCTCGTCGTGAAGCTTCCCGTCTGGATCGCGTCCGGGCCATACGTCTGCTCGTCGGCGAAATAGGCCTCCTGGGACGACATGGCGTTGCGGACGTCGCTCTTGGCGGTAGCGTCGAACGCCTTCTCCTTGGTGCTGGCAAACTGCGGAATCGCGATCGCGGCAAGGATGCCGATGATCACGACTACGATCAGCAGTTCGATCAGAGTGAAACCCTTCGTGTTGCGGAGCATGAGTCCTCCATGTGTTCTGGTTTGTGAACGGTTTCTCTTCCGAGTGTTTGTTTTCGTTCACTGTTGGAGGACCTTGCCTCCGGCCATGGGTAACGGCAACCCGTATGCCGAACGCGCTGGTGGTCAGTAAATGCATGTAAATTAAGCGGTTAGTTTTTGCAGAGGCGGATCGCCACACTCGAACCGCGACCGGTTCTCTTGCACTCTGCAAACTTTGCCTGCCGTACTGCAATGGTTAGTGCTTCATGCATCGAGGTCATAGCGCTTGATCTTCCGATACAGCGTGCTCGGATCGATCCCGAGGACTTCCGCGGCCCTGGTCTTGTTGCCAGCCTCGGCTCGAAGCACGTGTTCGATGTAGGCGCGTTCGATGATGTCGAGTGCCGGGTTGACGGCCGGACGGTCCTGCACCAGGGGCTCGGGTGGCGCCTCTCGCAGCCGCGATGGCAGCGCCTCCGGTTTGATCGTGGCTCCCGCGGTAAGCACTACAGCCCGCTCGATCACGTTCTCCAGTTCACGCACGTTTCCGGGCCAGTGATACTCCTTGAGCACTGTCATGGCCTTCGCTGACAGTTTCTTTGCGCCCCGCGGATCTCCTTCTGCCTGGGCGGCCAGGAAGTGCTCGGCCAGGAGCTCGATGTCCTCTTCCCGGCTGTGCAGGGGAGGGAGCTCCAGGGTGATGACATTCAGGCGGTAGTAGAGGTCGCGCCGGAAGCGGCCTTCCTCTATGTCGCGTTCGAGGTCTCGGTTCGTAGCCGCGATCAGCCGCACGTCGACGGGGATCGCTTCGGTGGCACCGACGGGAATGACCTCTCTCTGCTGCAGGACCCGCAGGAGTTTGACCTGGGTCGACGGCGCCATCTCGCCGACCTCGTCGAGGAAGAAGGTGCCTCCGGATGCCGCGATGAACAGGCCCTCCTTGTCCCGTACCGCTCCTGTGAAACTCCCCTTCACGTGGCCGAACAGCTCCGATTCCAGCAGCCCTTCCGGCAGGGCGCCGCAGTTCAATGACAGGAACCGTCGGTTGGACCGGGGAGACAGATCGTGAATGTACCGAGCGAACACTTCCTTCCCGGTCCCGCTCTCTCCGCCGATCAGGATCGTCGACTCGCTGTCCGCCACGCTTTCCGACAACTTCAACGCGGCCTCGAACGAGGGGCTTGCCCCAATGGGCTTCCCCGCCTTGAGCGTCTGCTGCTTCTTGAGTTCCCTCTTCAGGCCCGCGTTCTCCTGCTTGAGCCTGCCCCAGTCCAGCGACCGCGCCAGCACGGCCAGCAGTTCGTCGTTCTCGAACGGCTTCTGCACGTAGTGCGTGGCCCCGAGGTTGACAGCCTGAATCGCCGACTGCAGGGATGCCTGTGCCGTCATCAGAACGACCGGCGTGTTCGGGCTCGTGCTACGGATCTCCTCGAGTACCTCGATGCCGCTCATCTTCGGCATGCGCACGTCCGACAGCACCAGGTCCGGACTCTGATCCTTGAACGCCTTGAGCCCCCCTGCACCGGTCAGCTCGAAGATGACCTCGTATCCTTCACCCCTGAGCAGGACGGTCAGAGACTCGATCAGGCTCTGTTCGTCGTCGATCAGGAGAATTAGCGGCTTGTCTCGCATGTCGGCTCCTTTGGACCCCGGCTGGCGGCCGGTCTCCTAGATGTGTGCGCGCTCGCCGGCGCTTTTCCGGGTTCGTTCTCGCTCGTCGGCGGTCGCCTTCTCCGCGTCCGGCTTCGGTCTTCCCTTCCCTGTACGGCGGGGCAGCACCATCGCGAAGGTGGCTCCTTCGCCGGGGTTCGAACTCGCAATCAGGGCACCGCCATGAGCCTGTACCGCACGGTGTGCGATGGACAGCCCGAGTCCGCTTCCGCCCTGCCGCCGTGTATAGAAGGGATCAAAGATGCGGGGGAGATCTTCTGCTTCGATTCCCGGGCCGTCGTCGACCACCCGAATCCGGACCGGATGGCCGAGGGAAACTTCGGACGGCACGAGGTCCGGGCGCAGGGCATCAGCCACCACCCGTACCGTAACGGCCTGTGCTGGATCGCCCACCTGGACGGCGTTCAGGACCAGGTTCAGGAGAGTCCGATGCAGCAGCTCGGGGTCTCCCCACAGGCCCGCCATGTCGTCCAGGATTTCGGCCGTGATCGTGGCTCGCCCCTCCGCCGCCGGGTTCCGCCGTACTGTCTCGATGACCTCGTTCATCAGTCGACTCACGTCGACAGGCTTTCTCTCCGCTACCCCGACGCGGGCGAAGTCGCTGAACTCGCTCAGAATCCGGCTCAGCCTGTCGGCCTCACGCACGATCAGGCGTCCCAGGATCTGCTCGTCTTCGTTCGCCGCGGCTCGCGCGGAAAGCTGTTCGACGGCGCTCCGTACCGAAGCCAGTGGATTCTTCAACTCGTGCGCCAGGGACGCCGACAGTTCGGCCACTGCCTCGAGCTTGCCCGCGCGGAGCCGAAGGTTCTCCAGTTGGCGCACGGCACGAAGGTCCTGGAGAAGAACGACGTGAGAGGGTCCGGCCCCCACGTCCAGAAGCATCGTCGTGCTCACCGCTACCGGGACCGGATCGTCACGCCTCCCGCCGGCGCCGGAGTCCGAGACCGTCAACACCTCGGCCTCCCGGTCCTGCACTCGGCGCCCGGTCTCCATGGTTTCGCGCACGGCGGCAGCCACTTCGGGCGCCCGGAGCTCCAGTTCGGGAAGCAGGTCGAGGCCCAGGAGCCCGACGGGATCCAGGCCACACAACTCCGCCGCCGCGATGTTCATGTACACGAGATTGCCGGACGCGTCGAGCGTGATGACGCCCGACGGGATGTGACGGAGCACGTCCGCGGTGTCCAGCCGCAACCTGTGGAGCTCCCCTTCCACCAGCCGGAGCTCCGAACGCACCTGGCGGAATCGGGCGCCCACAAGGCTGGCGGCCACCGCCACCAGCATGATGACCAGCACCTGCAGGACGAGACGGAGGCCGCTCGTTTCCGGTCCTATCGTCAGGTTCAGGACCAGGTACAGGGTACCAGCGGACAGCGCGGTGAGAATCGCGGAACTCAGGGGAAGAATGAGGGCGTAGCCGGCAGCCAGGGCGATGAACAGGGAGACGAACGGGCTGCCGCTTCCTCCGGTGATGTAAACGATCCCGTTGAACAGGAGAACGTCCAGGGCCGCCTGCGAATAGAGGAACCCGAGACCGATCTCCCTTCCCTTTCGGTGACTGATCCGATAGGCGATCGGGGTGAGGAACGCTGCAGCCGCGAGGCCCACGATGGCGATGAGCGGAAATTCCGGCGGAAGCGAACCCGGCGATACCCTTCGCGCCAGGAAGTCGCTGACCAGGATGGCCGAGCCAAAGACGGCCAGGGAGATGACGAGACGCGCGGCGTAGATCCAGTACAACACCTGCAGGGGCTCGAGAACCGTAGCCGCCCTGCGGTCAGACCTGCTGGTACGTAGCAATACCTGGCCGTTCCCCGAACTGTGAGGTGTCGCGCCGGGACTTCCCGGACATCGCTTTCACGGAACGTTGCAATTCGCACGCCCCATCGGTGCCTATCATAGAAGAAGGTGTGCAGAACGCAAGAGGTGTACGGACGCCTGGCGCGCGGTCAGATCCAGTCCGGAGCCTCGTCAAACACGGACAGCGCCGTAAACAGCCCCTGCCGGACCGTGGCGGTGAAGGAGTAGACGCGGTCCGAATCGGGGCACGGAAGCGGACGGCGAACGAGCGGCTCGGCGACCCGCGCAGCATCTTCTTCCGGCGCTGCCGCCGGCCACAATCCAGCGGCGCCGGCTGCCTCCGAGAGGTGTTGGAAACCGGCCTCGAAAGAAGCGGTCCAGGAGGCCACTCGCGGCGGGTCCGTCCCGGCCAGTCTGATGCGGAGCGTCATCGGCTTCGACCGGAAGATTAGCCATGTTTCCGATCCGACGGCGCGACGTGCCGATGGCGGCCCGAACCTCTGAATCAGATCTTCTTCCGGAAGGCCCACGAGGCCGTCGCAGGAAGCCATTCAGGGTCTCTCCAACCGCGTTGACCCACTCATGCGGGATCAGCAGTCAGAAGCTTCGGCGACACCGTCGACGATCACGTCTGCCAGCGTAGTGTGGTTCAGAAACTCGAGGGTCGCTTCCTTGATCGTCCGCCAACGCTCGTGAGCTCCGCATGGGTTGGAGTCGG
>JBDHBK010000207.1:0-4607 GCA_039592635.1 Gemmatimonadota bacterium | reverse complement strand
CCCACGCCGACCACCAGCTTGCTGATGCCCGCTCGTCTCACGGCCAGACCGGAAACCAGCTTACCAAAAATGGCCACCGCGGTAAGGATGAGCCCCACGACCAATACGGCCCCGTCGAAGTCCGCCGATCCTGGAATGAACAGGTGAACGTTCACCGGGGCACCGACGACGACGAAGAAAATCGGCGTGAAGACGTCGGCGACCGGTTCGATCTTCTCGACGACCGAGTCGAACTGATTCGTGGACGAAAGGACCAGCCCCGCAGCGAAGGCACCGATGATCATTGCGGAGCCCGCCCAGTCGGCGAGGGCCGCCACACCCAGCGCGAAGCAGAAAGCGGTCACCAGCAGGACGCCGCGCACCCGCATCTTGTCCACGGCGTCAAACAGCACGGGTGCGAAACGGTTTCCGATCAACACCGCAAGGACCAGGAATCCGACCGCGAAGACGAAGATCTTGCTGATTGCGAACAGCCCGACCGCCGCCCCGGATGCAAGGCCCGCCACCACCGCGAGGATGACGATGCCGAGAACGTCGTCGATCACCGCGGCGCCGATGATGATCCGCGCTTCCGCGGTGTGCATCCTCTCGAGGTCCGAGAGCACGCGCGCGGTGATCCCGACCGAGGTGGCCGTCAGGGTCGCACCCACGAAAATGCAGACAATGATGAAGCTGATGCCCTCGGGCGTCACCCCGATGGTCGGATTCGCGAGATACCAGTAGAGGAAGCCAAGTCCGAACGGAAACACGACGCCGATCAGAGCGACGGCCGACGCGGTGCGTCCGACGCTGAACATTTCCTTCAGGTCCGTCTCCAGACCGATCTCGAACAGCAGTATCGAGACCCCGATCTCGGCGAACACGTGAATGATCTCGTACATCTCGGTGCCGGGATCGGGGATGACCCCCAGAACGCTTCCCCCGAGAATGACTCCGGCCACGAGTTCACCAAGGACCGCGGGCTGCCCTCTTCGCTCAACCAACTCACCGAGGAATTTCCCGGACAGAAGGATGACGATAAGAATGAAGAACACATCGCGGATTCGAACGCCGTGCCCATCGTCCTCCGCGTGAGATTCAGCCGACGCATGCCCGTCCTCGGCATCGCTCTCCGGTCCCTCGGCTTCCTGCTGGACGCTGGCGCCCGCCCAGTGCCCGATCGCCCCGTAGGCCACCTCGGGAGCCGCCGCCGGCCCGTCGGCGCCGCCAACGTCTTCCCGGGCGCCCAAGAACAGGCCCGGGCTGCCGAGAAGGAACCAGAAGCCGACCAGCAGCATCGCCAGTCGGCGCAGTCGCCGCGATCTGGAGACCGGCCGGCGGGTCACCATTGTGACTGCGCTCCGTCCACGATCTTGCGAACCAAGTTATCCAAGGCGACGTCCTGTCCTGTTGTTTCTCCCCCGGGATCTGCGGGACTGTACTCCCCTTGCCCGTTGACCCCCGTGCCGTTCCAGATGATCTCGTTCTTGCTCCGATCGATGATCTGTATCTGTGCCACGATGTCCACCCTCCTCTGGAACACCGCGGCGCCCACATCCTCCACCCCCTGGAAGTTCATGGCGGTGTCCGTATAGCGCGTGAGCTCGGCCACGATCGTGGCATCGGCCTCGGCTTCCGCGGCCAACTGCACACCCAGATTGCTCCGAACAGCCTCGAGCAGTTTATCGGTGAAGGTCTCCGTGAGCCCGAACTGCGTCGTTCTGTTCTCGATCGGCGGTATGTACACCGTCTGGATGTGGGACGGCAGCCCACCCCCTCCGGCAAACGTGTAGTTGCAGCCGATGGTGCTCGAAGCCAGCGCCAGCGCCAGGACTCCCGGCACCACCGTCGAGCGCCTATTGAACAAGCGGCAGGTCGTACGCATGTGCGGGATGGCTCTCCTCGTGCTCGGTGATCTCCTCGACCCGCCAGCGAACCCGGCTGTGTTCCGACAGATTTCTATACTCGGCCTCGCTTGGCCAGGACGTCGTGCCCTCCCATTCGAGGTTCACTCGCTGAACGGTCCGTCCGCGTACTCGCTCCTCCACTCGCCTCAGCTGACCGTCTCGCACATAGAAATACACTTTCCGATCCGGTCCGCCTCCGTAGACGAGTACCGAGTCCGCTCCGGCCACGAAACCGTCCGCCTGCGCGTCTCCCGGGCGAAACAGACCGGCCATGGCGTAAACGAACTCCAGGCCGGGAATCTCCACGTCCTCAATCTCGCCCAGGCTCCGCAGCTGCCCGTCCGCAACCGCAATCGCCATGGCCACGTCACCGGATGTAAACAGGTCGACGCGGAGACTGTCCGGAGGGTTGTACCGGCCGACCCCATCGCCACCGATATCACCACGGCGGTCCGCGTAGCGCCAGTCGAAGCGCAACGTCACGGGAGCCGCCGCTCCCGTCTCACTGCGCACTCTGGCCGCAAGGTCCGCCGGGTTTGCAATGGGCGGTCCACTCTCGATCGCACTGACACATCCGGTCAATCCCAGCGCGACCAGGCCCAACGCAGCGACGCCCATGCCCAATATCCGGCTCAGCGAGTCCCGCCGCCGAGTCGCGCGGAAGCTACGGAGCCTCGGAACAGCGAGCAAGAAAAAGGCGCTTCCCGGCCCGGACCGAGAGGTCACTCGTCCGGCCAGTCGAATTCGGTGGCGAGCAGCCCTTCCAGCACGGAGATGAGGTGAGGCGGAATTCGCCTGGGCCTCCCCTCAGCGTCCGTGCAAACGAGCCGTGTGCTACCGGCGGCAAGGGCTTCCCCCGTCTCCGCACGAGCAGCCAGGTAGGAGAATGTCACCGTTCGACTTCGCACCCGGCTCACCCGGGTGAAGATGTCGACGGCTTCGTCATAGCCGGCCGGACTCCGGTACTCGATATCCACGTTCGAGACGGGCAGCTTGACTCCCTGGCTCTCGATCTCGGAATAGGCCACTCCGGCCCCGCGAAGCAGTTCCGTGCGCCCCAGCTCGAACCAGGCGAGGTAGTGCATGTGGTGCGCTCGTCCCATCTGATCCGTCTCCGCATAGCGGACACGGAGGCGCGTTCGCTCGCCGGCAGTGGGGTTTGAGCTCATGACGTCCCTCGCAAAGGATTGAACAGGGCCACGCTGCCCCGTTTCACGTTCGTCAGCGCCACTCTATACTTGGCAGCATGGAAAGGTCCAGTATCATCATCTCCGATGCGCACCTGGGAGCGGCTCCTGAGGACAACGAGTCCGCGGTGCTGTCCTTCCTCGCCGGGGTCGCGGATATCTCCGACGACCTCCTGATCAACGGCGATCTGTTCGACTTCTGGTTTGAGTATGACACCGTGATCCTGAGTCGGCACTTCCCCGTGCTGCGAGTGCTGGCGGACCTCGTGGACGCGGGCGTCCGAATTCGAATGCTGGGAGGCAATCACGATTCGTGGGGCGGGCGGTTCCTTACGGACGAGATCGGGATCGAACTCCTGGACGGACCGGTAAGGACGGAGGTGGGCGGGCTCCGTGCCTACGTGGCCCACGGCGATGGGCTTGGCGGGGGCGACTGGGGCTACCGGGCCCTCAAGGCCGTGATCCGGAGCAGGCCGGCACGTGCTTCCTTTCGGCAACTGCATCCCGATTGGTCCGCCCGGCTGATTCGGATGGTCAGCCGGACGGAGAGCCGGCATGGCAAGCCCGCTGATCCGGGGAGCGAAAGGCGCTCCGAGCGGCTCCGAATGCTCGCCAAGGAGCTCCTGGCGTCGGATTCGGATCTCGACCTCGTGGTGTTCGGACACTGCCACCAGCCGGAACTTCTCGAGGTGGAACCGGGACGCTTCTACCTGAACTCGGGAGATTGGCTGCACCATTGCACCTGGGCTGAGGTCTCGCGAGACGGGATCGAGCTCAACCAGTGGAATCCACGCTGACCATTTCGAGGTGCTCGACCTCTTCTCCGAGCAGTCGTCGCGCCAGCAGGTCGAACCTGGCCGCTTCGTCGGTGACATAGTAGCGCGCCGTGGCCGACATCCCCGATGCGTTCGTGATGTCCTCGGACGCCAGCAGGTCCTCGAGAGCGGCGGCGGTAGACTCGGCCGAGTCTATGAGGCAGACGTCCTCGCCCACCACGCGCGCCAGCAAGGGTTTCAGGAGAGGGTAGTGCGTGCAGGCCAGGACGAGCGTGTCGATCCCCTGTTCCAATAGCGGCCTCAGGTATCGCTCTGCCGCCAGCCGGGTGACCTCGTCCTCCGTCCACCCTTCCTCGACGAGTGGCACGAACAACGGACACGCCTGTTCAAACACCTGAGCGTCCGGACGGTGGGAGTGAATCACCCTGTTGTAGGCCCGGCTCGAGATCGTACCTCTCGTTCCGATCACACCGATTCGCCCTGTCTCCGAAGAGCTCGCGGCGGCACTCCCGCCAGGCTCGACCACGCCCAGCACGGGCACTCCCGCTCTGGCCTCGACGTCGGGGAGAGCCCTCGCCGTAGCCGTATTGCAGGCTATGACGACAGCCTTGACTCCCTTCCCCATGAGGAAGTCGGTAGCCTCGATTGCGTACCGCCGAATGGTCTCTGCGGCCTTTGGGCCGTATGGCACCCTGGCCGTGTCTCCCAGGTACACGGTCGCTTCGCCGGGCAAACGCTCCCGGATCGCCCGCAGAACC
>JBDHBK010000206.1:0-9915 GCA_039592635.1 Gemmatimonadota bacterium | reverse complement strand
AGCGCGTACGCCGACACGAGGTAGTCCGAGAGGGTGTCCGCAACGAGTGTGAAGCCGCGGTCTTCGAACTCCTGTTCAACCGCCCGCTCGACACGTCGCTGCAGGAAGGGACTGACCCCGGAGAGTGATTTCGACTGGGCATCGGTCAGGGGCTGCCACGCCCAGGAGGCGGCTGGCTCGACCTGGAAATCGCGATCGCAGCCCTCGCTGTAGGTGACTCCTGAGCAACCGGCGGCGGACAGCACGCCAGTCATCCACAACGCTGCTGTCCACGCGATCTTCATTTCACAACCTCTGATCCGTCTACTGCGGCTCCGGTCCGATGCGATCCATCACCATCAGGAGCTTGGCGGGCTCCTCGGATCCGTCGCCCTTGAAGTCGAAGGTCAGCCCACCTGTCAGGCTGAGCGCGGCCTGCTCGTCCTGGACGAACACCTCGCCGGTGCCCGTGGCGTCGTCGGTCGTCACGACCACTTTCGTTCCGTCGATGTCCATGGTGCCGTTGATGACCTGGTCTTCGTCCTCAGGGCTCACCAGGCGAATCACGAAAGCGCCGGTGCCGTCACTGACGAAGCCCGCGCTGTAGCCCAGCTGGATCAGATCGAAGTTGTTCTCTTTGGGTTGCGCGATTTCGATGATCCGGACCTCGGTCCCGACCCAGGCGCCCTGGAGATCCGTCGTCTCGACCTCCGTAGCCGATCTGCATCCGGAGGTGAGGCCGATAATGGCAACGATCATTCCCGCCGCGAACTTCTTCATCGTCCGTACTCTCGTCGAAAGTCCTGGAACTTCGGCGACTGACCCTTGCTCAAGATAATGAGCGGTCGCCTGCCGCGCCCGTGCTCATTCAGCGAAGTGAACCCTGACCTGGATCGGATGGTGATCCGAGTAGTAGCTCTCGCTCAGGCGAGCGTAGCTGTTCTCGAGCAGTGCCACGCCTCCGGACCCGCCCCGGAACAGGATGTGATCCGTCGGGAACGCCCCGTGCGTGCCTTCCTCCAGTGGCGGAGGCGAGTCAGGAAACCGCTCTCTGAGGCGAAGCAGAGTCGTCTCGCGGTCCGACCACGTATTGAAGTCTCCGGCCAGCAGGGTGGAGATGGGGTCACCCGCCGCTTCCGCCTGGTCCAGGGCGTCCGATCTTCCCGATTCATCCCGCACCGTGGCGGACGCTGCGACGCGTCGAGCCGCCTCGTACGGCAGCTCGATGAAGAACACGTTCTCCAGCGGCAGGGTCGAGAGGATGGCGACCCCCTTGTCTTCCCGCTTGCCGTCGTTTGGCTCGCGTCCGTTGCGGGCGGCCGCCACGTAGACCAGCGAGAGGCCACAGCGAGTGGCCACCTCGACCGCATCCAGCCTTTCGCCCGGCCTCTCGCCCTCAGCCACGGCTCGAGGGATCGTCGCCCCCGGCGGAGTCTCGGGGATGTCGTTCGATCGTCGAAACGCCTCCTGCACCAGCAGCACGAAGTGATCTGCGCCCGGCGCGAGCCGCGACGAGCGGCCATCACAGGCAAGACCCAGCTCCGTCTCGAGAACAGCCGGCACGTCGCCGCCCCCAACGTCGATGTTCCACGACACGACCGTCAGCGTGTCGCCGGACGCCAGGTCACCGAAGTTCGCGGTCGGCTCGGGCGATAGGACGGGCGGTCCGACCGTGCGGCACCAGTCGTTGAGCCGATCCTGGCCTCCTTCCGCCTCCGGCAGGTACCAGGCATGCTCGGACACGTCGGGACAGGAACGCCCGGAAGCGAGGTCCGGCGTCACTTGATGGGACGGCATGCACGCCACGAATCCGGCAGCCAGCGAGCTAACGAGAACGATTGCGCGCGCCGTGGCACCCACGCTCAGAACCTCACCTGGAGCGGGACGGTGAACTGGTACTCGGGATCGCCCGACTGGGCGTCGATTCCACGCACCAGCCACTCGGCGATCCCGCCGATTGCCAGGCCGGCCAGGGCTGCCCCGAACAGGTCGGGGCTCTTGAAGTCATCGAACAGCGCCCAAGCGGCGAGACCGAGGGCGGATCCCCCGACGAAACCGAGCGCGGAGCCGGCCGGGGCGGATCCGATCGACCCACCGAACAGCCCCACCGCCGCGACGTCCTGCCAGCCGAAGCGCTCGGCCTTCGACTTGATCAGCATTCCGCCGATCGCTCCGGCCACGAAGCCGATGCCCGCACCCAGGGCAGCATCGCCGAGGCGATTCGAATCACCGGCTCCGAGCATGGCGCCTCCCGTGGCGGCGATCATTCCACCCCCGATCGCGCTCCACCGCACGCAGGTCGGGCCCGGGCCGGTCTGAGAGCACGGGATCAGCGAACCGACGGCCCCCAGGGTCGCTCCGGAGGCGAGGCCCAACGCGCCCCCGGCCACAGCTGCAGCCGTGGATCCTCCCGACTCCTGCGCCTGGCTTCCCGCTGGCATCCCAGCGTGAACCAACGCCAGGGCAAGCACCAGCGCGAACCGCGACTTACGGCTCCTCGGCGGGTTGCCGCGACAACGGCCGGATTCTAGAATGACTGCGTCGTTCAGGTGCCGGTAGGTGATGCTCTCTCCTCGACAGGAGGCTGTAATCGGCACGACCCGGACGGTACAGCGTACGGCACTTCGGGCCTGGGTGGGAGTCCTCTTCCTTCTCGCCGCGTCCGCGCCCTCAGTGCACGCCCAGGTCGACTTCGGTCTCTCCGGCGGTCCCACCATTGCCAACATGTCGGGAAGCTACGTCGACAGCTCGATCGATACGTGGGGCGTGGTGTTCGTCTTCTACGTCGAGTGGCACTTCTCGGAGCATTTCTCGCTCGAGGGGGGCATCTCCCCGATCGCTCAGAAGGGCGCGTTTCACGTAGAGAGCCCCCTGTACGAAGAGGCCTACGATTACCGGTTCGCGTACCTCGAAATTCCGATCGCCATCAACTACCGGAACGCTTTCTTCGGGGACCTGTGGGGCTATAGGATTTTTGCCGGTGGCGCGCCAGCATTTGCCAGCGGTTGCGACGTGAAGCCCTCCTCCCAGTTCTCGTTCGACACGGAGTGCAGCGCGGAGACCCCTGGCGGTGATTTGGCTGGAAACGACTTCCTCATCCAGTTCGGGTTCGGAGTGGACCGCCTGTTCAAGGGCGGCTCCGGCGTCGGGTTCGACGCCCGCTACTCGATCGGAACCTCGAACCTCCTGTCCGAAGCCGAGGCGAACGGCCTGACCGCGAAGAATGGCGTGCTGGATCTTCGCGTCCGGTTCTTCCTCCCGATCACGGGGCCACGCAAATGAGGCCCGCACGGATCGCACTCGTGCTCGCCGCGGCGGGCTTGCTCACGTTGGCGCCCGGCGTCGCGCCGGAAGCGCGCGCCCAGGACGCGGGAAACCCGGACAGCTTCTGGCGTGCTTCGGCCTACCTGTGGTGGGCCAACATCGACGGGTACAACTACCTGGGCGACACGGAGGTCACGGTCGGCGACACGACCTCGCTGCACGCCAGCTTCGCGGGTGACCTGCAGTTCGGTAAGGGACGATTTCGGGGGATCGCGCGCTTCTCGACGACGTCACTCAAGAACCAGGGAACCGTGGCCGGCCCCGGTATTCCCGACGGATCGCAGGTCAATTACGACTTCAGTTGGACCACGGCCGAGTTGCTGGCGGCCTGGCAGGTGGGACGGTTCGAGACGGAACAAGCCTTCAAGCTGTATGGAGGCCTGCGATACGTGCACCAGGGCCAGAAGCTCCTCGACGGTCCGCAGCCGGGAGAGACCACGGAAACCTGGTTCGAGCCGGTGTTCGGTGCCATGTACTTCGTCGAGATGGGCGGACCGTTCTGGGTCGAAGTGGATGGAAACATGGGCGGCGTGCTGTTCGGATCCGAGTTCGCATGGGGCGTCGGGGTGGAACTCGGCGTCAACGTGACCGGCCCGGTGCACCTGACGCTGTCCTACGACTACCTGCAGACCGAATACGGCACCACCGACTCGGATTACCGGTGGGACGAAGGGGTCAGCCAGGGCTGGTTCTTCGGCCTGGTGATCAAGAAATGACCGGCGTGATGGAGTACTCGAGACGGTGGATCCTGGCGCTTGCGTTCTGCCTGGCGGCGGCCGGGCCGGCATTCGGTCAGGATGCGTCGGAGACTTCGCGCGACTGGGCGACTGCCCCGAGCGCTCTCGACGCCGTGATCGGTTCCAGTGCGACCGGAGAGATCTCGCCGGTGAGGCGCGTCCCACCGATGCCGCTGAGACCCCTGTACTCCGAGGGCCCCATACCACTCCAGGCGGTTCAGACGGCACCGGCTCCGCAGGCTGACGAGTTCTGCTGCGATGAGATCCACTTCCTGCCCACTCTGGGCGAGGTCGGGATCCTGCTGGTCGTGCCGTGGTTCTTCAACCGGCACGTGGCGGACGACTCCACGGCAACGATGAGCCTGGACGCCTGGAGACGGAACATCGTTCAGGGGATGGAGTGGGACGCTGACAGCTTCAATACAAACATGTGGGCGCACCCCTACCACGGCGCCATGTACTTCAACGCCGCGCGCGGTAACGGCTACAACTTCTGGCAGTCGGCCGCGTGGTCGTGGGGCGGCAGCTTCATGTGGGAGACGTTCGGCGAGAACAACCGACCGGCCATCAACGACTGGGCGGCCACTGCAATAGGCGGAATCGGTCTCGGTGAGTCCCTGAATCGGCTCTCCCGCATGATATGGAACAACGAGGCTACCGGCTTCGGGCGCACCATGAGCGAGCTAGGGGGCTTTGTGGTCAACCCGCTGGGCGGTTTCAACCGGCTGGTGCGGGGCGAGTGGACCAAGGTGGGCGCCAATCCGGACGGGCCGTACCCCACCGTGAGTGCCGGGGCCTTGAGGCTGGGCTACCGCTCCGTCGGCGAGGGCAGCTCCGTCGATGGGTCATCGGGTGGTTTCTTCGCGTTCGACTACCTGTACGGCAACGCGTTCGAGGACTTCGGAAAGCCGTTCGACGCGTTCCGGTTCTACATCCAGATCAATGGCAGCAACGAAGAACAGAGCATCGGCCAGGCTCACCTGCTGGGCTCCCTGTACGGAACGAGCCTGAAGAAGACCGAGAATAACGACCACGTCTTCCATCTCACTCAGCACTTCGACTACGTCAACGTCCAGTCCCTGGAGACCGGGGGCTCCAGCCTGAGCGCCACGTTCCTGTCCAGGTGGGGGCTTTCAGAGAAGTGGTCCCTGGTGAGCCGGCTCGAGCCCTCTGCTCTTCTCATCTGGGGCACGGACTCGGAGTACTCCGACTTCACGCGCCGAAGCTACGATTTCGGGAGCGGAGCCGGGCTCAGGGCTCGTGTGAACCTGTTCAGCGGTGAGAGGCCAATCGTGACCGCGTTCTACAACCTGTTCTGGCAGCACACCCTGAACGGGGCGGTGGGCGACCACATCATGCAGTTTCTCGGAGCCACCGTACGGGTGCCGGTCTTGAAGAAGTGGGAGATCGGAGCGACAGGCTTTTACACCGCGCGCGACAGCTACTACCGCGACTATCCCGACGTCTTCCGCACCTTCCCCGAAGTGCGGGTCTTCGCTGGCTGGGCTTTCGAGTAGACGGGCGTCAACGACCCAACAGTGTCGGGTGCTTCTTGGCCAGCCACTCCATCACAATCCCTTGCAGTTCGACCGCGGCCTCATAGACCTCTGCGGCTTCCTGGTAGGATGCGGTGCCGGCCCGCTCGTAGTTGCTCAGGTGTCGCTTTCGTCGCACCAGATCGAGCATGTCGACCTCGTCCTGGCCCAGCCCAAACGATCCACAGCCGCATCCTGAAGGTCCCTCTCGACGACGGCCAGGAGGTCGGCTGTTTCTTCCGGACTCGGCTGGTGTTCAACCAGCCAGCGATTCTCCAGCCAGTTCTTCAAGCTCATCTTCGGTTCCGATCAGCATTACCTTGGGTCGCTCCAGCACGCGACTGATGAAATGCTCTCCCGCCTTCAACCGTTCCTGAAACTCGACCTTCGGATAGGCGGTGGGATTGATCTCGCGGCCGATCTGATCCTGAGCTGCGCGAAGGCCGGGAATCAGCTCCGAGAGACTGGCGTCTCCAATGACCATGAGGTCCACATCGCTCGCCGATGCCTGCGCTCCGGTCGCGAACGATCCGTAGATGAACGCGACGTCGATCCGGCCTCCGGCCGCCAGGTCGGAAAGCTCGTTGCGGACGACAGCCAGGGCACCCAGGGTCTTCGCCATCAGGCCCTGTATTTCAGCGAATACAGGTGAAGAGGCGTTGGCCTGGTAGTAGACCTGCTTCCCCTCCCGGTCCCGTGTCACGAGTTCCGCGGTCGCCAGGCGTTTCAACTCGTACTGGGCGGCCGCCGTACTGATTCCGGTCAGTCGAGCGATCTGCCGCATGTAGAATCGCTCCTCCGGTCGTCCGAAAAGCAGCGACAGGATGGCGCGTCTAGCCTTTCCAAACAGTGCCTCCGCGACGGGATCGGACATTGTCTCCCCTGTATCTATTCTCGTTGTATTTATTGTTTGTACAAATATTATGATCATATGTACTAAAATTACGATCATGTAACTTGAATATGGGAGATCGTGGTCAGGCAGTCAACCGGTTGAACCCCGAACGTTGCTTCCTGGATGCTATACGGGGATGCTCTCAGGCGGGGGGCTCCCACAGCTCGACCTTGTTGCCCTCGGGATCGAAGAACCAGCCGAATCGGCCGTACTCCATCTCTTCGATCTTCTCGGCCACCTCGGCCCCACCCTCTTTGACCTGGGCGAGCGCTCCGTCGAGGTCATCGACCACGAGGTTGAACATGTAGGTCTTGTCCGGGGCGAAGTAGTCCGTGTCTTCCTTGAAGGGCGCCCACACGCCCATCGCCCCGCCCGGAAGATCGTCGGGCTTGAACGAAGCCCCCCAGGGGTGCTGGACGGGCACGCCCAGCCAGCGGGCGTACCATTCGCCTAGCTTCTCAGGGTCTTTCGAGCGGAAGAAGACTCCGCCAATACCGAGAACCTTCGCCATCACATGAACAGCCTGAGGACCAGGTACGGCGTGAGGTTGAAGATCATCCACAGCAGCTTGAAGTGGGCCAGCATCCTGTAGTGGACCGCTGCGAACTCGGCGTCGCTGAGGGGGAACCACTTCGCGTGCATTCGCCGCAACCAGCCGCCGCCGGTGACCATGAAGAAGAACCAGATCAGCAGGACCACCAGGTTCAGCAGCGTGCACCAGGCGAGAAACGAGGTGAAGACTTCGAGCGTCATGGGAAACCTCCGTGAAGGTGGTTCGAATGCCCGGAGGAACCTAGCGGCGGCCGGCCGAGGCGGGAAGCGTCAAACCGAATGTGCGGTTCAGGTCCCGATACAGAAAACCCGCCCGGCCAGAACTCGACCGGGCGGGTGTTTCAGCTGAAACGAATCTGGCGGTAGTGAGTCCGCTTCAGTTCCCTTAGTACGTCGGCGGCGCGAAGCTCGTGCCGAACTGCTGGTTGGTCTCGTCGTAGTATTGCTTGATCACGTCCTCGAACACGACCCGGCCGCCCCTGATGTAGTCAGAGAACCCGACTCTCTGCGACGGATCCGCGGACTTCGACGGATAGACCGAGGGCAGCGGCCAGATGTCCTCGTCGATGGCCGCCATACGGACCCTGACGGTGTCCTTCGTGACGTTGAACACCATGTAGTCCACGGCCAGCTCGAACGGCCCGTCGTACGTCGATCGGACCTCCGCGACGATCTGCGGCTGCGTGTCGAAGTCGTTGAACACGTGGTAACCCACCGCCATACGCGGCTTGATCTGGCTCATTCCACGACTCGATTAGGTGCGGCCGAGTCGCAACAACGCCTCAGCCGGCCTGAATCTCCGCCGCTGTTTTCTCCACGTCCCGCCACACCCTGAGCAGATTCCCGCCCCACATCTTCCGGATGTCCTCTTCCGAGTATCCGCGCTTCACGAGCTCCAGCGTGACGTTGAACGTCTCGGACGCGTCGCTCCACCCCGTCAGCCCGCCGCCGCCGTCGAAGTCTGAGCTGATGCCCACGTGGTCGATACCGATGAGCTGGACTGCGTAGTCGATATGGTCGACGAAGTCCGCGACCGTGGCCCGGGGATGCTCGTCGTTCAGCTTGGCGCGGGCCTCGCGGTACGCATCGCGCTGTTCGGGCGTGGCCTTCGCCCAGGACTCGAACGGGGCGTTGGCTCGCAGTTCTCGTAGCGCCGCCTGCTTCTCCGCCGACGGAATCATCACGTAGCCGTCGAATGCCACGACCTGGATCACGCCGCCGTTGTCCCGAAGGGCCATTAGCTCCTCGTCCGTGAGGTTCCGCGGCGAATCCGCCAGCTCGCGAACGGCCGAGTGCGACGCGATGGCGTGTGAGACATCCACCATCATGCCGAGGCGGTTGGCCTCGGCTATGGCCTGCGCTCCGAACTCGCTCACCCCGCCGTGCTCCTCTTCGGCGTCGCCGAGGTTCTCACGCGGAATCGAGGAATCGGCGAGGTCGTTGTGCCCGATATGCGTGAGGCCAAAGTAGCGAGCGCCTCGCGCGTGGTACTCCTCCATTAGCGACAGGTCTCTGCCGATCGAGTACCCGTTCTCGATTCCGATCGCCGCCGCCAGCTTGCCCTCGGCGTGGAGCCGCTCGACATCGTCCGCGGTCAGGGCGAGGCCTATCTCGTCCGGGTACATCTCGTCCGTCAGCCGGTGAATTGCTTCGAACTTCCGGATGGCTTCGGCCTTCGCTTTCGCGTAGTTCTCGGGGGTCCTCTCGGTCTGCCCCACGTAGACGATGAAGAAGGCCATATCGAGGCCTCCTTCACGCATCTTCGGCAGCGTGACCTGCCGGCCTTCGCGCTGCCCGGGATCGGAGTCGATAGTGGCGAAGTTCGACGAGATGTCGTCGTGCGTGTCGATTGTGATCGCGCTCTCGTGGATCGCGCGGGCGCGGGCTTCCGGGTCATCCACGGAGGGTGCCTCCTGCTGGCCGCAGGCGCCTGCCGGAAAGATCAGTGCGGACAGGACGAATGCGAACGGAAGATGTCGGACGAAGCGCGAGGGGCGCATGGTGACTCCTGTGTCGGATGCTACCGCCAGAAAGGACACTGGGCCGGAACCTCGACCCCCGGGCCGGGGAGCGCAATGTGCCCTCCGTACTCCTTTCCCGCCTTCGAGGAACGCTTGCCGACGCCGGCGCGGACAGCGAACCTGCACGCCGGACCCGCACGTGGAGGCACTTCGTGAAGTCACCGGTATCGTGGAGGTGGTTCGTCGCCTCGCCGCTGCGGCTCGGCCTCAGCCTCGGTGGGATCATCCTTCTCGCCTTTCTCGCCTCCGAGGCACTCCTGGACAGGTGGCCGGCGATTCTGCAGGCGTCGCGGAGCGGAACCCTGGCCCGTCAGCCCGAGGGGATCCTGCGTGATTTCAGAATCGCAGTCGTCCACTGCCTGTTGCTCGGCTATCTGCCGGCGGCCTTACTGGCCGTGGTCCAGGGCGGCAGAAGGACGGTACTCGCTCTGCAGGAAGTTCTCGACTGTACGCCAGAGGAGTGTGACACGCTGGCAGGCTCGATCCGATTCAGCCCTGGCGGACTGATTGTCGCCGTGATCATCGGACTTGGAATCGGTTTCGGCTCTCCTTTCCTTGCCCGTCCCGTTCCGCAAGATCTTTGGAACCCAGCGACGTGGAGCACTGAGGTAGCCTGGCACCGCGTTCTGGGTCCCCTGGTGACAGCGGGCTCCACCGTGCTTGCCTACGCGATCATGGTCGTGTCACGGCGTATGTCGCGCCTCGCCGCCGACCTGAAGTCCATCGACCTCTTCGACCTCGAACCATTGCTCCCGTTTACACAGCAGGGCCTGGTGAATGCGCTACTTCTAATGGGATTCGTGGCAATCGCCGGACTGATGGCTCTGACAGAGACCGGGTTCGGCCTCCTGGGCCTGCTGGTGGGAACGGCG
>JBDHBK010000205.1:0-4682 GCA_039592635.1 Gemmatimonadota bacterium | reverse complement strand
TCATCGAGTTCAGCGATGCTCACTTCGTAGAGGTTGGCCAGGCTGTCGTGGGATCCGTTCATCAGGATGCCGAAAGCAGTGAACGCGCCCTCGCGCATGGCGACTTCGGCTCGCGCCACCCGCTCGCCTTCGGTGACCACGTGCCGGTACCGCTTCAGCAGGTCCCCCTCGAGGCATTCCTCACCGGCGGCCAGCGCCTCCGGCCCCGCCACGTGTGCAAGCAGGTCCCGGTAGGAAAGCACCTCGGCTGCAGGCAGGTCCAGGTGGCCCACCACCCGCTCGAGGGCCTGTTCGGTCTCACCGCGTCGGCGGTTGTAGCCCTCGCGGGCTCCTCCGGACTTGTGAGCCTGTACCAGGGTGTGCGCCACCACGAAGCGCCAGTCCTCCGGCACCGGCACCGGGGTGATTCGCAGCGGATCGAACTCCACACGAGCCGCGTGACCCTTGAGCGCCCCGGCGCTGATCGCCTGGTCCATTCCACCGCCCCGCGTGCCGACGTATTGCTCGGCCGCGGCCATGAGCTCCGCCAGCTCGATCGGATCGGGCTCGAGGTCGTTCGAGCCGGCCAGGGCCAGGGCAGTGGCAATCACCAGGGCCGACGACGAGCTCAGCCCGGCCGCTACCGGTACGGTGGAGTCGATCACCGCATCGAAACCGCGTTCCAGGCCGTAGGCGACGACCATCCCCTGGACCGCCGCCTTGAGGTAGTTGCCCCAATCGCCGTCCTCGTAAGGTTCGATGTGAGGCCCGACCTCGAAGTGGCAGGGCGAGTACGACGGGTCCGTGGTGGCGGCCAGGACGAGGCCGTCGTCCCGTGGACGAAACGCGACTCGCACCTCGCGCTGCAGCGCCATCGGGAACACGGGCAAACCCGCGTAGTCGATGTGCTCGCCAATCAGGTTTACCCGACCCGGCGCACGGGACAGGTGCGAGGGGCGCGACTCGTATCGTTCCTGGAACGTGGTCTCGAGGTCTGCTGACACCGTGTCTCCCGTTACCTGCAGGTAGGCCTGTTCACTGCCGCATAGTATATTCTGCGCCCGGAGCTGACGGCGACAGCCCCGCCGTCCCCCGCTGCGACCCGAAACGCGGCAGATCCAGCCATGACCGACACGAATTCCGTCGAGACCGGACTCCCCTTCTCCGGCGCACGCATCCTCGGTGGCTCCACAGAGCTGGAGCGTCTTCGTACGATCGTCGTGGCCGAGCCGGATGACATCGCCGTCCTGGTGGCCGAGCGGATCTGCGAGGTCATCGACCGGGCGGTCGAAGAGCGCGGCATTTGCGTGCTCGGACTCGCCACCGGGAGCACTCCCCTGGGAATCTACCGCGAGTTGATCCGACGCCACCTTGCAGGAGGGGTCGACTTCGCGCGCGTCGCGACGTTCAACCTGGACGAGTATTACCCGATACATCCGGACAGCCTCCACAGCTACCGGCGCTTCATGGAGGAGAATTTCTTCCAGTACGTGAACGTGCCGCCCGATCACGTACACGTCCCGGACGGAACGGTGGCCCGCAGCGACCTCGCCGGGTACTGCGAGCAGTACGAGAAGGAGATCGCTGAAATCGGAGGCATCGACTTTCAGATACTCGGAATCGGCCGAAGCGGACACATCGGATTCAACGAGCCGGGCTCTTCCCACGAGTCCCGAACCCGTCTGATCACGCTCGACACCATCACACGTAAGGACGCCGCATCCGACTTCTTCGGCGAGGCCAATGTCCCGACCGAGGCCATCACCATGGGCATCGCCTCGATCCTCGACGCCAGGGAGATCGCACTGATCGCCACAGGGGAGCACAAGGCCCCGATCGTGCGCCGGGCCGTAGAGGAAGCACCGTCCGCCGACGTGACCGCCAGCTACCTGCAGCGGCATCCGGCTGCCACCGTGTGGCTGGACCGACCCGCCGCGGGTGAGCTCACCCGCATGCGAACCCCATGGATCCTCGAGGAAGTGACCTGGACCCGGGAAACCACGGAACGGGCTACCGTCTGGCTCGCCGAGCAAACCGGGAAACCGCTATTGAAGCTCGCGCCTTCCGATTACCGGGAGAACCACCTGGGCGGCTTGCTCGCCCGCAGGGGCCCGGCCGGTGAGATCAACGGAGAGGTGTTCAACGTCCTCAACGGCAAAGTACACGGGAAATCGAAGCTCGTGCGCGAGAAGACGATCCTGGTGTTCTCTCCGCACCCGGACGATGACGTCATTTCGATGGGGGGCATTCTCCGGAAGTTGTGGGAGAACGAGAACGAGCTCGTCGTGGCCTACATGACGAGCGGAAACATCGCCGTATTCGATCACGACGTGCGCCGTCACATGGATTTCGTGGAACGTGCCGCCCAGGACCTCGAATTCGACGCGAAGAAGGTGCGGCGGGCACGCTTGCGGCTCGAGAAGGACTTTGCTGCCAAGGAGCCCGGTGAGCCCGACTCCGACCTCGCCCAGAACCTGAAGCGCTACATCCGGGAGTCCGAGGCCGTGGCCGCGATCGCCGCCGTGGGACTCCCCCGCACCGCGGCCAGGTTCATGAACCTGCCTTTCTATCGGACCGGCGAGGTCCGCAAGCGACCCATCGGAGAAGAAGACGTCGAGCAGGTGCTCGACGTGCTGAAGCACATCAAGCCAGACCAGATTTTCGTGGCCGGTGACCTGTCGGATCCGCACGGCACGCACCGAATGTGCAAACAGGCCATAGACGAGGCCCTGTTGCGGTATCGTGGAGCGGCGCCGGAAGTGTGGCTGTACCGCGGAGCGTGGCAGGAGTGGTCCGTCACCGAGGCCGATGTGCTCGTACCGCTGTCGCAGGAAGAACTGCGCAACAAGATCTTCGCCATCTTCAAGCACCAGTCACAGAAGGACGTGGCGCCCTTCCCCGGCGGACACGACGACCGGGAGTTCTGGCAGAGGGTACGTTCCCGCAACCTGGAAACGGCAGCGGCCGCGGACCGGCTGGGCCTGCCGGAGTACTACGCGATGGAAGCCTACCGGGTGGAAAAGGAAACGGGGACCCCGGACTGAGGTCCCCGTTCCGCCCTCACCGCCAGTGCCGTCCTAGAACTTGAACAGCAGCGACAGGTTGAAGAACGTGTCCAGCTTGTTCAGCGGCGTGAACACCGCACCCGTCTCCGTTCCCCCCGGCGCATCGAACAGCGGTACCACCTGCAGGGCCGGATCGTTCCGCCACAGCAACCTCAGGCTCGGCTTAAACGCCAGGACCGAGCTGATGTCGATCGGAAGGCCGTTGTACCAGTCGAGCCGGATGTCGTCGGTGTTGTCGAGGTTGAAGTCCGCCACCAGCGTGCTCTCGAAATTCGTGCTCGCCGTCGCGTCCCACAGGAAGTCGTAGCCCAGGCGGAGACCGGCGAAGTCCGAGTTCACGGTGGGATCGGGGACGACGGTGGTCTCCGTCGTGTACGTCACCAGGTAGTCCGTGGTGAACCGTACCTTCCCGTTGTCCACCCACCGGGTGCCCGCGCCCGCGCCGAACACGAAGCGGTCGTCGATCCCGGCGAACGGGTTGCGGAGCCAGTCGCCGACACCGGTGACGTAGAACTTGTCACTCACGTTGTAGTTGTACCGCAACCCGGCGAAGAACGTCTCCGCGGTCTTCTCGGTGACCGTCTCCTCGAACAGCTCGAAGTCATCCTGTCCGGTGCCGAACGCAGTCGACGTGGTCAGGGACGACTCGGACGTGAACCCGCCACCGGTGAAGATCAGCTCGCTCTTCGGCCACAGGTAGGCCGCTCTGGCATTACCCGCGAAGGTGTTGGTCTCCTGGTTCCCGCCGGTCCACAGGGCTCCGAGATCCACCTCGAACGCCCATCCGAGCTCTCTTTCGTCGTCCTGCGCCTGCGCGGGCGCCGCCAGCAGTGTGGAAAGGGCCGCCGACGCGGCCAGCACTGCACTCAGTCGCTTGAACAAGATCATTCTCCGTCCTGTACGATGGGTCATCTTCCGGGCGCGTGGGCCGCCCGCCTTCGTGATACTGCAGGCGCGAAGATCGGGGAAGCGATGCCGCCGCGCAAACCCTTTCCGGCTCAGTACTCGTCGCCGAGAGCGAAGATCGGCTTCCGCTTCGCCCACAGGCCGCCGGTGAAATCCGGGAATGCCACCGGATGGCTGCCCATCGCGATGGACTGCTCGGAGAGAGGCCCGATCACGCTCCACGCCGCCGCGTCGTACACGTCCAGGGGCGTGGGCTCACCCCGCCTCACCGCTTCGACGAACGCGTTCATCACGAAGAAGTCCATACCTCCGTGCCCCCCGCCCTCCGCGTCCTGGGCGTAACGCTTCCAAAGCGGGTGGTCGTAGGTCTCCTGGTAGGACTCGAAGGACTCCCAGCGGTGTGCCTCGGGGCTGACTCCCTCGATGTAGATGGACCGGTTGTCGTTCATCCACAGACCGCGCGTGCCCTGCACCCTGAACGCCAGCGAATAGGGGCGCGGGAGATTGGTGTCATGGCTGACCATGACGGTCTCCCCATTCCGGGTGTGGATCATCGTGGTGACGATGTCCCCGAGCTTGAAGCGGACGTCGGCGTTCGGATGATCCTCGCCGCCTTGCGCCACGATGTACTCGTGCAGACCCCGGGTCTTGGTGGCGTGTGATGTCAGGGACACGAACAGGTTGCCGCGGTTGATGTCGAGCCAGTTGGCCACCGGACCGATACCGTGCGTC
>JBDHBK010000204.1:0-4703 GCA_039592635.1 Gemmatimonadota bacterium | reverse complement strand
ACGATGTCCCCGTCACGGCGAAGCCCGTTATCCGCGCCGCCGAGTTGCCGGCCGCCCTGACCTCGGGGACCTGGCCAGGTGCCACCAGCTCCGGCTTGATCCCACCGCTGCAAGGCGAGGGGCCGCGGCCGCTGTAGTTCGCCACGGCCAGGTTGCCGGGGACCCCCGTGGTCGCGCCCACCGCCATGCTGCGGAGATCGGGGTCGTCCCGCGCCCCGGGCGGCGTCACCGAGCCGGCGGCAGGGCCGAGGTTTCCGGACGAGAAGAGGACCGCGATGCCAGCCGCTTCCGCAGCGTCGATCGCATCGTAGACGATGTCGTTGCAGGCTTCGAAGTCCGCACCGCCTGGGAAGACACCCCAGCTGTTGTTGATCACGTCAGGGGCATCCTGAGTCGCCGGGTTGCCGTCCGGATCCAGAGCCCATTGATAGGCCTGGAGCAGCACCGACCGCCTCGTGTAGTCCTGTCCGCCGAAACGTTCGAATACGCGCGCCGCGATCCACTCGGCGCCGGGCGCCGGACCGGTCACCACGTCCACCGGCGAGGAGGCTACGATCACCGAGCCATCGGGGAATTTCAGTGTGTCCCCGGTGGCAAGCGCCCCGATCGACGAAACCGCTACCTGCGTGCCGTGGCCGATCAGATCCTGTGGAGTCGAGGCGCGCGTGAAAGGATCGAACCAGGCAGCCCGGATTTCCGAGCTGCGGCCCCTCCAGCGTGACGAGACCATGGCGTTGGAGCCATCTACGCCGGAATCAAAAATGGCGATGGTCGTCCCCACACCCGTGACACCCTGGTCCCACACCGCATCCGCGCCGATCGTCTGCATGGCCTGGGAGGTGAAGCTCGGATCCGCGATCGAGCCGGCCAGCGGGGACAGCGTCACGGGAAGTCTCTCGTCGAGGTAGATCCGGACCACCGCAGGATCGGCGGCCAGCGCGGTCACCGCTGCCGGGGTCGCTTCGGCCGTCACGGCGGGGACGACCCACAGGCGCTCCCGGACCCGGAGCTGCGGTCCGAGCCGACGCTCGGCTGAGTCCAGACGAATCAGGGCGTTTGCCGAGCGAACCTGCAGACGCCGAACGTGATCCCGGGCGGGTGCGGGGCTCGGTACCGGCGCCGCATACTGGATGATGATGGACAGGGTATCGGTCGAGACTGCTCGCTGGAGGGCGGCGTTCAACGCGGGAGCCACGGGATCGCGCGTCGGAGCGACGTCCTGTCCGGTCAAAATCGCGGGCATCGCGGCCGCCGCCAGGGCGATGCCGACCAGAGCGGTGCCTACCCCCCGGCAGGCAGAACGCAGCTCCCGGCGAATTGCCTCGAACGAACCTCTGGTCATGGTCCTCCCGCAATGGACTCCAGTATCACCCCCGAACCGGACGGCGAGGAACATATCCGCGGTGTTCCCGGATTCCAACCTCGGCCATCTTGCGTTTCGGTTCCTGTTCGGGTAGCTTGATTTCGGTTTCCGTTCGGTTCCCACTCGGCCGGCAGGAGAAGACAGGTCATGGCTCTGACTCGACGGCAGAAGGAAATCCTGGACTTCATCGAGAGCTTCCTCGACACGCGGGGCTACTCGCCGAGCTTCGAGGAGATCGCGGGCTTTTTCCAGTATCGATCGCTGGCCACCGTTCACGAGCACCTCTCGAACCTCGAGGCCAAGGGGTACATCCGGAAGAGCTACAACGAGAGCCGCTCGATCGAGCTGGCGCGTACCGAAATGAGGCTCGCCGCCGTGGATCTCCCGCTTCTCGGGACGGTGGCTGCCGGAGAGCCGATCGAGGCGGTCGCCGAAAAGGAAGCTATCGCGGTCCCGGAGGACATGGTCTCGGGCCCCGTGGCTCACTACGTACTGCGGGTGCGTGGTGACTCGATGATCGAGGAGCAGATTCGGGACGGTGACTACGTGATCGTCCGGGCGCGCGACACGGCGAGCAATGGTGAGATGGTGATCGCGCTAATCGACGGGGAGAACGCGACGGTCAAGAAGTTCTATCGAGAGGCCGGTGGACTTATTCGACTTCAGCCAGCGAACCCCGACCTCGAGCCCATGTACTTCCAGGCTGAGCGGGTGACGGTTCAGGGCGTCGTCGTCGGCGTCATCCGGAAGTACTAGCCCCATGTCCAGGCCGGTTTGGGGCGTTCTGACGGAGCCCGATGACGAAACAGAGGTGGGTGTCCGACCCCGGCGCCAACCGTTCCTGGTCGGGTGTCGCAATCACGGAACGTCGACGATCTGGTTCCTCCGCCCCACGGCTCCGCCCGTACCCGGGCCCTGGGACGTGGCGGTCCTTCTGCGCAAGGCCTGATTCGCGAGTTCCCGGCCGGGTGCATGGAGGCGCGTTGACACCTGTTTCGCCTCCCCGGTAGCTTGCCGCCGTGCACTCCCGGGACGGAACGCGCTACCGCGCCACGGTTCATTACGACGGCTCCGCATTTGCCGGCTGGCAGGTGCAGCCTGGGGTCCGTACGGTCCAGGGAGACATCGAGGCCGCCCTTCGGAGGCTCGATATCCCGGGCCGCGTGATTGGGGCCGGACGGACGGATGCGGGAGTCCACGCTGCCGGCCAGGAACTCTCCTTCGATGCTCCCCCGAGCTGGACCGCGACTGAACTCTCTCGTGCCCTGGACGCGTTGCTGAAGCGCGACATCTGGATCGAGAGCCTGGTGGAGACCGTGAGCGACTTCCACCCTCGCTTCCATGCTACCGGACGCCGCTACGAGTACTACCTGGCCCCGGGACCGGCCGGTCGAGCTCCACACCGTCGCCGCGGCACGACGTGGATCGCGACAGCGCCCGACCTGGAGGCACTCAGGGCCGGTACCCGGCCAATCCTTGGAAGGCATTCGTTCGAGCGATTCGCCAAGTCGGGGCAACCGCAGGTAGGGACGGTCTGCACCGTGGAGAAGGCAGAGTGGCTGCGAACGCCGCTTGGTGATCTTCGCTTCACGATCGTCGCGGATCGATTCCTTCATCACATGGTACGATACCTCGTCGCCACGATGGTGGAGCAAAGCGAGGGCAAACGCCCACAAGACGACATCGTTCGCTCGTTGGCGGGATCGGAGGACGTGCGGCCGCCCCGTCCGGCGGAGGCGAGCGGGCTCCACCTGACGGGCGTACGATATCGGGCGGGCTGGAATCGTCCGCCCGGCGTGCCCGGGCTGTGGCCCATTTCCGCCAGCGCACAGCCCCGGAGACCAGGCTCGGTGGACGGCGACCCGATGAAGGAAGAGGCAACGCGTTGAATCGACGTGACTGGCGTATTTGGATCCCGGCGCTCCTGGTCGTGGCCTTCCCGGCGGGTCTTCTTCTCGGTTCCCGCCTGGGCGGCGAGTCCGGGGCGCCCGAGCCGGCGGCTGCTCTCGTGTCGTCCCGATCCGATGTCCTCGAGCCCTCCCTCGTCCGGACGTCCGGGCCGGGAGACGTACTCCCCACACCGGCTCGCGCCGCCACCCCCTCGGAGCTCCAGGAGAGGACCGCCAGCCGCCGCTACACGCCGGTCGTCGAAGCCGCCCGCATGGTCGCGCCCTCCGTGGTCAGCATCAGTATCCTGCGGGTTGGCCGGTCCGGCCCCCGCAGCCTGTTCGAGGATTTCTTCGGCAGGACGGCTCCGCAGTCCCGCCTGCGGAGATCGTATGGATCGGGATTCGCCATCGACGAACTCGGCTTCCTGATTACCAACGAGCATGTGGTCCGGGGCGCAGACTCCATCGTCGTAACCGACTCGCAGGGGCGTGTCCACGCCGCCACGATCGTCGGGGCCGACGAACTGACCGACATCGCGGTCCTCAGGATCGAGGGAGAACGAGTGCCACCCGCCCCGCTCGGGACCTCGTCCGACCTGATGGTCGGCGAGCCGGCCATCGCCATCGGAAACCCCTTCGGCTACCTGCTGGCGAACGCCGAAGCCACGGTCACCGCGGGAGTGATCTCGGGAGTGGGACGCGACATTCGCTCGGCGGACGAGCGTCAGACGCTGCTGGCCGACATGGTGCAGACGGATGCGTCGATCAATCCCGGCAATTCGGGGGGGCCGCTGGTCAACGCCGACGGGCGCGTCATCGGCGTGAACTCCTCGATCTTCTCGCGCTCGGGGGGATCGGAAGGACTGGGGTTCGCGATACCGATCGACCGGGCGCTGCGCATCGTGGACGAGCTGCGGGACTTCGGCCGTATCCGGCGCCCCTTCGTGGGCGTGGACCCGATAGCGGTCGAGTCCGATACCCTGCTCTTCTCCGAGACCCTGATCCGTCGGGTAGCGCCTCGATCGGCAGCCGCCGAAGCGGGCCTCGAGCCCGGTGATGTTCTCGTCGCCATCGGCGGGCGACCGGTCGCGAGCCCGATCGACTGGGAGGTGGGCCTGCTGGACGCCGGGGTGGGGACCGAGGTCGACGTGGTCTTTCGACGCGACGGCAGAGATCGCGAAGTCGGGCTGCTCATTGATGAGTTACCGTCGGAATCAGCCGAGCGCCTCGAGGTACTCGCCGGACTGGAGCTCATCACGCTCGACCCCCAGATCGCGGTCGAACGCCGGCTCGAAGTCGAACAGGGGGCCATGATCACACAGATATCGCAGCGCAATGCGGCCTACACGGGAATGCGCGAAGGCGACGTCATCCTGGAAATCAACAGGCGCAGGGTAGGTTCGGCGGAGGACGTGGCCGACCTCTTCCAGTATTACTCAGGACGTGGTAGC
>JBDHBK010000203.1:0-7259 GCA_039592635.1 Gemmatimonadota bacterium | reverse complement strand
TCCAGCGGTTCTTCGCCGAGCTGAAACGGCGCCACGTCTTCCGCGTCGCGGCGGTGTACGGCGCCGTGGCGTTCGTGGTGGTCCAGGTGGCGGACCTGCTGCAGGAGGCGCTGCGCCTGCCCGAGTCCGTCTTGACTGGAACCGCCGTGCTCGCACTCCTCGGTTTCCCGCTCGCGGTCGTCCTGGCGTGGGTCTACGAGCGCACCGCGCAGGGCGTCCGGAAGACGACACCGGCCGCGGAAGGCGAGCTCGAGGCGATCGTGGCCGCACCGGCGGTCCGGCGGTGGCCGCTCGGCCTGGCGGCGCTCGCGGGGGCGGTTCTCACGGCCCTCGGCGCGTGGTGGGTGCTGGGACCCAGGTCGGCTGAGGCCAGGAGCTACGACTCGATCGCCGTTCTCCCGTTCGTCAACATGACGGGCGATCCGGAGGACGAGTACCTCGGCGACGGAATGGCGGAAGAGCTGCTGAACGCACTGTTCCGCATCGACGGGCTGGACGTGGCGTCGCGCACTTCGGCGTTCGCCTTCAAGGGGTCGAGCGTGGGGACCGAGGCGATCGCCGACTCGCTGGGAGTGGAGACGGTCCTCGAGGGCAGCGTGCGCCGCTCCCCGAGCCGGCTCAGGATCACGGTGCAGCTGATCGACGCCGAGACCGGGTTCCACGTGTGGTCCGAAACGTACGACCGGGCCCCGGCCGACCTCCTGGACATCCAGGACGACCTCACCGACCAGATCGTGCGCGCGCTGGCCTTGCAGCTGGGCACGGACGAGGGCGGGGCAGACGTCGAGCGCGGCACAGAGAGCGCCGAGGCGTACGACCTGTTCCTGCAGGGGCGCTACTTCTGGAACAAGCGCACGGCCGAGGACATGAAGGTGGCAGTCGGACTGTTCGAAAGGGCGATCGCGGCGGACTCGGGATACGCCCCCGCCTACGCGGCGATCGCCGACGTGCGGGCGGTACCCACTGGATGGCTTGACGACCCGGGATCGTCCCTGGACGAGGCGGAGCGCTACGCGCGCCTCGCCCTCGCCATCGATCCGGCCCTCGCACAGGCACACACGGCGCTGGCATTCGTGCAGATGACGAGAGACCTCGATTTCGTGGCGGCCGAGGCCAGCTTCGATCGGGCGCTGGAACTCGATCCTGAATACGCCACCGCGCACCAGTGGTACGCGGAACTCCTGTCTGCCATCGATCGGCACACCCGACCATGATCATCCTGTGGACCGCGGCACGGACGCTGTACTTCGCCGGCCGGTACCAGCAGGCCATCGCCCAGGCCGATCAAGTGATCGAGCAGGGGGGAGCCTATGTCAACCAGGCACGTGCCTACCAACTGGATTCGTACGAGATGCTGGGCGACATGGAAGCCTACCTCGAGGTCGTGAGCGAGTTTCCCGAGGCGGTGGGTTTTGCTGCCGAGATCAGGGACTCGCTTGCAGCGACGCCGCCGGATGAAGTTCGGGCCATGATGGCGCGCGGACATGAACGCAGGCTGCCCTCGACCGACACAGGCCTGGCCCCTGGCAGCGGGGAACTATTTTTCTCGGCCCGGGCCTGGGCCCTGGCGGATGCGGACGAGGCGTTCGAGAGGCTGGAGCTCCTCGCGGCTGATCCGACGGACATCGATACGCGCGTGTACTGGTTCGGGGTGCTGCTGGACCCGGCGTTCGACAGGCTGCGGCAGGATCCGAGGTACCAGGAATTGAACGCGAGGTTCGGACTTTGAAGCAGCGGTCGCGGCCGTTTCCTCACTCCTCGAGGGGCTGCACGGTGACCCGCTGCAATCTCCAGCCCTCGCCGTCGCGTCTCCAGACTTCGGCGAGCGCGGCCCTGGCGGGAGGCGCAGTCTCGCCATCGGGCCCCGCGTAGACCTCGGACACGATCCGGCGAGAGAAGGCCGTTCCCCCTTCGACCGTGATCTCGAGCACCTCGGCCTGGCGGTCGGACACGCGCCAACCGTCGTCGAACCATTCGCGAACGCCGTCCACCCACTCCTGCTTTCCGTTGAGAACGTCGCTGCCGATGGTCCAGCGGCTGAAGTCCTCGGTCAGCATCGCGGCATAGTCGTCGGCGCCTCCGCCTCCGGGCGCCGTCGCTGCGGAGAGCCTGGCGATGGCATCGAGGATCTGTCGCTGCTCCGCAGACCAATCCCCCGGGACCACTTCGAACCGCCGCTTTAGGGTCACGTGCGCGAACTCGCTGCGTTCACCGCCGCTCACGTTCAGGATGGTCCATTCCCAGCGGTCCGCCTCGCGGTGGTACACGAACGTGTTGTGGATCTGGTACTCGCCCACATCGAAAACCCACGGAATCGTGTCGCCGATCTGTGCCGCGTAACCGAGGACCCCGTTCGAGAGGCCCTCACCGCCGGTGACGTCGAGCCACAGACAGACGAAGCGCTCCGTCTCGGCGTCCCAACCGATATAGACCGTGGCCTCGTAGGCGCGGGCTCCACTCTCTTCGCGTTCCCGGGAGAAGTCGTGGAAACGGAGGTAGTGGCCGGCGAGGACCCAATCGGAGTCGACGTCGTGGACGACCGGGTCGCCGGCGATCGTGCCGGTCATCACCCAGTCCCCGGCCAGGTGATCGAGCACCGTCCCCTGCGTGGCGAGCTGAGCCGGCGCGGCTGAGGGCAGAACCGAGAGGAAAGGGAGAAAGGCGACGACGAGGACCCACGACTTCATCACGATCACCTCCACTGTGTGGTATGGAGGCAAGATCGTTGCGCATGTGGGTGGGGGGAAGGGGAGGGGCCGGCGGAGGCGTTGCTGGCAGGCTTCGAAACGGCTCCGACCGCTCTGGGAAGATATCTTCCCAGAACGGATGTCGAGGTTCGAGGGTTGGCCTCGACCAGCCTCCACCTTGCTCCACCCCCGCCCAAGCCGCGATCTTCCGCCGATGTCAGAGCTCCACGGATACCAAAGATTCTTCGCCGAGCTGAAGCGACGCCGCGTCTTCCGCGTGGCCGCGGTCTATGGCGCGACCGCGTTCGTCGTGGTGCAGGCGGCCGATGTGCTCCAGGAGGCGCTGCTGCTGCCGGGGGCGTTCCTCACCGGGGTGGCGGTGCTGGCTCTCCTCGGCTTCCCGATCGCGATCGTGCTGGCGTGGGCCTACGAGCGGACCTCGGACGGTGTGGTGCGGACGGACGCGGCCACCACGCAGGAGCTCGCCGACATCGTGGCGCAGCCGGCCTCGCGGCGCTGGCCCTCCGGACTCCTGGCGCTGGTGGGCATCGTCGCGCTCGCGGCGGCCGCCTGGCTCACTCTCGTGCGGGGGCCGTCGTCGGCGGACGAGGGCGCTGCCACGACTGCGGATGCATCGGCCGTGGCTGCGGGCGCCTCACGCCAGGCCGTGGCCGTGCTTCCGTTTGCCGACCTCGTCGGTACCGACGAAAGCCGGGCCTTCGCGCTCGGCCTGCACGACGATCTGATGACCCAGCTCACGCAGGTGCCCGACCTCAAGGTGACCTCGCGCACCTCGGTAATGGCCTACGCGAATGAGAGCCGGCCGGTCGTCGAGATCGCCCGGGAGCTGGGGGTGGGATCGATCGTCGAGGGCGGAGTGAGAACGTCCGGGGGCCGGGTGCGGCTCAACGTGCAGCTCATCGACCCAGCGACCGACGAGCACCTGTGGGCGCAGACGTACGACGAGGAACTCACGGCGGAGACCGTATTCGAGATCCAGGGAGAGATCGCGCGCGCCGTGGCCACGGCCCTCGAGGCAGAGCTCTCGCAGGAAGCCGACGCAGCGCTCGGGACCGTGCTGACGGAGAACATCGACGCCTGGAACGCCTACCACGAGGGCAAGCTCCTCGAGGAGCGGGCCAACGAGCCGGAGTCGGAGCGAGCGACCGTCGCCGCTTTCCAGCGGGCCGTCGACCTCGATCCGGAGTTCTCGGCCGCCTGGGCGCGCCTCGTCCGGGCCCAGGTCTGGCTCCTCCGCCGAGGGTTGGAGGCCGACACGCTGCCGGCCCGCCGCAGCCTGGACGCGCTGCAGGCACTCGACCCGGGTGGGGCCGACGCCCTGTACGCCGAGGGCGTGTACGAGTACTACGGCAGGGGGGACTACGAGGCAGCGCTCGCGGCCCTGCAGGCTGCGCGTCGCGTTCGGCCGGGCGATCCCGAGATCATGCAACACGCGGGCTGGGTGCTGCGCCGGGTCGCGCGCTGGGACGAGGCGATGGAACTGATCGACCGGGCCATCCAGCTCGACCCGCGCAATCCGACCCTGGTGTGGAACCAGGGTCTCAACAACTACCGTCTGCGGCGATTCGGCACCGGCAGCCGCCAGTTCGACATGGCGCTCGAGCTGGATCCGGGCGGCCCGATCGTCGGGGCGTTCGCCACCGAGCTCCGCCTGTTCACCGAAGGAGACTCGGCTGCCGCCCGCCGCACACTCGAGGCGGGGCGGGGGCTCGACGCCGAGGGCCAGCGCGACGCGCTCGCGTACTGGCTGGCCTACATGGCGCGAGACTACGAGCGGGCCCTCGAGGTGGCGCGCGGGCTGACGGGCGAGCCGGCGGTCGTACTCACGTCATCGACCGTGCGCCGATCGCATTCCCGCGCCATGCGCCTCGCGCTCGCATACCGGATGGCCGGGGACGATCAGGCCGCGCGGGTGTGGGCCGATTCCGCGGTGGCGGAGGCGAGAGCAGCCCTCGCCGAGCGGCCACAGCCCGGGCTGCGGGACCGGTTTGGTGTGGCCGGGGCGGCGCACGCGTATCTCGGGGTGAGTCTGGCTCTGCGCGGCGACCCCGCTGATGCCGAAGAAGCCGTGCGGGAGGCCGAGGAAGCCGTACGGCTGTATGGCTACGACCGCGACTCGCAGGACTCCGACACATTCGACTGGCTGCTCGTGCGTACCTACGTGCTTACGGACCGGACGGACGAGGCGCTCGCGTTCATGGAAGAACTGCTCTCCCGTCCCAGCGTCTTCGGACTCGGCGACCTGAAGCTGGACCCGCTGTACGACGAGCTGCGCGAGGATCCACGGTGGGAGGACTTGATTCAGCAGGCGGAGGCGCAGATCGAGTGGTGAAGTAGCCAGGCCCGTGCCCCGGCGCCTTTGCACTGAATCACTCGCCTTGCCCGTCGCACGTCCAACCCGCGATCTTCGGCCCATGTCAGAGCCCCGGGGTTACCAGAGATTCCTCGCCGAACTCAAGCGTCGGAAGGTCTTCCGCGTAGCCGCCGTCTACGGTGGTGTGGGTTTCGTGGCGGTGCAGGCCGCCGATGTCTTCGTCCCGGCTTTGCGACTCCCGCCGTGGATCCTGAGCGCGATCGCCTTCCTCGTGATCCTCGGCTTCCCGGTCGCGTGCGCCATGGCCTGGGCGTTCGAGACGGGGCCCGCAGGGCTGAAGCGAACGCCTGCCGCGGCCGAAGAGGAAATCGTTTCGATCGTCGCGCAGTCGGCGGGCCGGCGCTGGCCGATCGGCCTCGCGGCGCTGGCCGGCGCGATCCTGATCGGGCTCAGCGCCTGGTGGGTGGCGACGGGACGGATCCGGGGCACGGGGAGCTACGACTCGATCGCGGTCCTGCCGTTCGCGAACATGAGCGACAACGCGGAGCTCGAGTACTTCAGCGACGGCCTGTCCGAGGAGCTCCTCAACGCCCTGTCCGGGGTGGAAGACCTGCGCGTCGCCGCCCGCACCTCCTCGTTTGCCTTCAAGGGAACCCTTCCACCTGTGGTCGGGCGAGTTCGACCGCGACGTAGGGGACGTGTTCGCGACGCAGGACGAGATCGCCGCGTCGGTGACCGAGGCTCTCGTGCCGCGTCTCAAGGCGGAGGAGGCCCCGGTCACGCGTGGCGGGACGCAGAACGTCGCCGCGTACGACGAGTACCTGAAGGGGCGGGAGAAGTGGCGGACGCGGAACGTTGGACAACTCCGCGACGCCGTCGGGCACTTCCGCACCGCCGTGCGGCTCGATCCGGACTTCGCGCTTGCCTGGAGCGGCCTCGCCGATGCGATCGACGCCCTCGCGTGGCGGGACATCGGGGCCCTGGACCTTCTGCCGGAGGGGCGCCTCGCTGCGTTCCGTGCCGTCGCCCTGGACCCGGACATGGCGGAGGGCTGGGTCTCCGGCGGCATTCTGGCGGCCGAGTTTGACCTCGACTTCGAAGTCGGCGTGCTGGCGCTGCGGCGGGCGATCGAGCTCAGGCCGTCCTACGCGAACGCGAATCAGCAGTTGGGCAGCCTGCTGACCTACATGGGGCGCGTCGAGGAGGCCCGGCGCTACTTCGAGAAGGCCGTCGAAGTCGATCCCCTGTCATGGTTCTTCCACATCAACTACGCCGACAACCTGCTCATCGGCGGAGAGACGGAGCTCGCCCGGAGTGAATACCAGCGGGCCGACGAGCTGGGGAATACGGGCCAGGGCTCGCTGCAAATGCTACTGCTCGCCCGCCGGCTCGGCCTCGGCGCGCGGGAAGCCGCCGACTTCGCCGAGGCCATGGCCGGGCAGATGGGACTCGAGGCTCCGGCCGGGTGGCGCGTCGTCGGGGAGGCGATCGCGAGTGGGTCCCGGGTGGAGGAGGCGATCGCGGTCATCGACGGATCGACCGGCCTCACGAGGGTTGACGAGTTTGGGCTGCGGTTGCAGCTCGGCCAGCAGGAGGAGACGATTGCGTATCTGCAGGAGCTGCGCCGGGCGGGCGCCGGCGAGCTGCTCCGGATCGGTGTCTATCCGGAGTTCGATTCACTCCGGGACGACCCCCGCTTCATCGCGATCGTCGAGAGCCTGGGGCTCCCGAACGGCTACGACCCGGACGGGCCGTCGGCGGGCGTGGCGGAGTAGGCGCCGGCCTCGGCTGACCGTCGCAGCCTCCGCAAAGCCACGGCGACACCGTGCCCGGCCAACCCCGCCACGAACAGGACGCCGGTCCCCACGTGCACGACCACCAGTCCGCGGACCCATCCCGGAGATGCCACGACCTGGATCAGGTAGCCGCTGACGGCCATCGGTATCAGCGTCCACACCATGATGAGGCCCGAGCGGCGTCCGCGCCGGACCTTCTGCTTGATGTGGGGCACGATGTGGCGCATCAGGATCAGGCCGACCGCGAACAAGAAGACGGGCGAGAACACGATGTGCGTCTTGAGGAACCACGGCTCGAGGGGGTGGTTCACCACGGCCCACTGTTCAGCGGACTCGACCAGGTACTTCGCCCAGAAGAAGGCGAGGCCCGTGACGGCGGTCGCCGCGGCCGACGCCCAAACGGTCCAGCGCTCGAAGCGACTCACGGTCGCGGACCCGCGC
>JBDHBK010000202.1:0-4729 GCA_039592635.1 Gemmatimonadota bacterium | reverse complement strand
AAGAACACGACATCCGCAGCGTGATCGTGTCCGCCCACCTCGATGCCGATCGCTTTCGGGAGATCGTACGCTGCTGCCTACTGCACGGAGCGTCCGTCAGCGTCGTGCCGGCGGAGCTCAGCTCGATTCCCTGTAAGTTCACCAGTCATCAGATCGCGGGCTGGCCCCTCATCGAGCTCGAGATTCCCCGGCTTCACCTGATCCAGGTCGTGGCCAAGCGAACGTTGGACATCGTGGTGTCGTTGATCGCGATCATCCTGCTCGCGCCGGTGGGAATTGCGATCACCCTGGCGATCCGGCTGGAATCGCCCGGCCCGGCGATCTTCCGACAGAAGAGACTCGGCCTCGGCGGACGTCCGTTTCGACTGTGGAAGTACCGCAGCATGAGAGTAGACGCGGAGGACGTCCTGAGGGACGACCCGTTCCTGTACAGGCGCTACCTGGATAACGACTACAAACTGCCCCCCGAGCAGGACCCGCGCGTCACGAATGTGGGCCGTTTTCTGCGGCGCACGAGCCTCGACGAGTTGCCGCAGCTGGTCAACGTCCTGCTCGGTGACATGTCACTGGTCGGACCACGTCCCGTGGTTCCAGACGAGATCGCGCACTATGGAACCGAGACAAGGGTCTTCCAGGCGGTGAAACCCGGCCTGACGGGCCACTGGCAGGTCAGCGGGCGCAGCGATGTGGTTTATCCTGAAAGAGCCCAACTCGACATCGACTACATCAACAACTGGGGACTGGGGCGGGATCTTAAGATTCTAGCGGGCACCGTCTCCGCGGTCCTCCAACGTCGGGGCGCTCACTAGGGCTGAATCGCTGCCGCGGGCCTCACCAGGCTCGCCTGGTGATCCTTCATCAGTTCGTCCACTAGCGCCTTGAACTCCGCCTTGAACACTTGCCGGTCGAACCGGAGGGCATGACGGCGTATGTCCGCCGGGTCGAACGTTCCCTCGACATCCTCGAATCTCGCGACCGCGGCGAGTAACGAACCTTCCGTTTGCTCATCGAAGAACAGGCCGGTCCGGCCTTCGACGACGGTTTCCAGGACGCCTCCGCGACGGAATGCGATCACTGGCCGACCGGAGGCCATGGCTTCGATCGGAACGATGCCAAAGTCCTCTTCACCGGGGAACACGAGAGCGCGACAGTGGGCATACTTCTCTCGGATCACGGACGACGGCAGGCGACCCATGACCTCCACGCTCGGGCCGGCGAGTCGCCGGAGCTCCGACAATTGCTCGCCGGCTCCTATGACCACGAGCTTCTTCCCGGCCCGGCTGAACGCACGGACGGCCAAGTCGGCCCGTTTGTAGGGCACGAGCTCGCCGACCATCAGGTAGTAGTCTCCGGTCGATTCGGCGGGGCCGAACGCCTCCGTGTCCACCGGAGGGTGAATGACCTCTGAGTCGCGCCGGTAGTGCTTGCGCACGCGGCGGGCTACGAACTCCGAGTTGGCGATGAAATGATCCACGCGAAAGGCCGAGGCCAGGTCCCAGCGACGGAGGTAGTGAAGCAGGACTCGAGCTGTCGGCCGCATCGGCCTCGCCACGTCTCGCAAGTAATCCCAGTACATGTCCCACACGTAACGCATGGGACTGTGGCAGTAGCACACGTGCAGGGTTTGCGGGGTGGTGATGACGCCCTTCGCCGGACCACATTCACTGCTGATGACCAGGTCGTAGTCTCGAAGATCCAGCTGTTCGAGGGCCAGCGGCATCAGGGGCAGGTACTTCTGATAGTGTCGGCGCGCGCCAGGCAACCGCGCGATGAAAGTCTCCTGGATGCGGTGACGTCGGATGGGGTCGGACAGCGCCTCCGGCTTTGCCACGTGCGTGAAGACATCCGCTTCCGGATACAACTCACACAGTGCCTCGACCACACGCTCTCCGCCCCGCATGGTCAAGAGCCAGTAATGAACGATCGCGACTTTCAATCTTGGTTCTCCGGCGTTTCCCCATCGATCGCTTCCCGGGTCAGGGCTGCCAGCCTTTCTGCCTGCAGGTTCCAGTCGTGCTGCCGCGCCTCGTCGATTCGCCGATCCCGCGCCGGATCGTCCTGCGGCTCGGCCAGCGCACGCTCGATCGAGAGGGAGAAGGCGTCGGGGTCGGCCTCCGCTACAAAGGCCAGGTGACGAAACGTCTCGAGACTGGGCAGCGGTGTCATGACCACGGGTTTCCCGGCTGAAAGGTACTCAAAGAACTTCAGCGGAAACATGTGCCGCGTGTAGCGGTTGAGCCGATTCGGGAGCAAACACACATCGAATCCCTGGAGGTAACCGGGCAACTCCTCCCTCGATCGCGACCCCATGAAATGCACGTTGGGCAGTTGTTGCAGTGCGGACACCCGCGTACCCGGGTCTCCTTCGCCGATCGGACCCACGAGCACCAGCTGCCATTCCGGCCGACGGCGGAAGACTCCCTCGAGCAACTCGAGATCCAGTTTGTAGTCGGAGATCGCGCCGAAGAAGCCGACCCGGGGTCGATCGATTCGAGCCAGGTCTTCCGGGATCGGATCATCGCGCACCGCCCGGTGAAACAGCTCGAAGTCCGCGGCGTTGGGGAGGTACTCCAGCCGGCGCGCAGCCGACCGGGGCCCGTCGGCCAGTCCGGCTGCGCTGACCACGACCAGGTCCGCGGTCCGGCATAGCTCTGCCTCTGAGTGCTCGATCAACTCTGACGGTATGCCCGGGGACCCGGCCAGCTCGTCCACGCAGTGGTAGACGACGCCTGACCACTCCATTCCGACCAGCTGGTCTACTGCGAGCGGATTGTAGGTCCACAGGACCGCGTCGGTCATTCCGATCTTGCTCATCGCTCGGCGCAGGCGGTTGACAAGGAGTCGGCGGTTCACCTTCCGGACCCACGCCGAATCGTGCAGCGGTATCACCAGGGGCGAGAATACCCACACGCCGGGAGCGGCAGCGCGAAGACGATTGGCCCGTTTGAGTCTGCGCCACATGCGGCCCAGGTCGCGTCCCGAGACTCCCGGCCGCCGAAGGCCGAGTGACTCCACGTACAGCACCTTGTGCCCGGCGGCACCCCAGCGTGAACTCAGCTGCTGCTTGTTCGTCCACAGGGGATTGTCCCAATCGGCGGTGGCGAGGACGACGAAGTCCATCGGTCACTCCTCCATGGCAGTATCGGAGTCCGATCGCGACTCTGCCCGCCGACCCAGGCGGGCCAGGGCCCACCTGAGATCGTTTCGGAGCGGCGGCCAGACGACCAGTACCAGGAGGCCGGCGAAGCCCGTCATCCCGGCGCCGAGGGCCAGCGCCGGCAGGCCGCTTACCGGCAGCCTGCCGAGAAGCATCGCCAGGGGAACGAGGGCCAACGCCGGGAGCCCCGTGTGGACGATCAGGGTCCTGGCAGTTCCGGACCAGGCGACGAGCAGCACCAGGAACACGATCGCGGACACCGAAGTGGCCAGGGCGACGCCGAACACACCAAGGGGACCGTACAGGGCCAGGTCGAGGGCCACGTTGACGGCCAGGCTCACGGCCCCCGCGATCGCCACTTCGCGGTTCCGCAGCGTCGCGTTGAATACGCGCAGCAAGACGTAGCCGGTAGTGGCGGCCCAGGCCCCGATCGCGAAACCACGCAGTGCACCGCTGGTCAGCGCCGTCGCCGCTTCCTGGAACTCGCCACGGCGAAACAGTACGGTTACTACGTCCTCTGACAGGGCCCATACGAACACGGACACCAGAAGGGCACCGAACAGAAGCACCGTGAGAGCCCTCTCCACCGAAGCGCGGGCCTCGGACCACTTCAGGCCCCCGAGTTGCCCGAGCGCCAGGGTAGCTATGGGTACCGCAAGGAGCATCCGCACGCTGTCCGTGACGAAGTGCGCGTAGTCCAGTGAAGCCACGCCACCGACTCCGGTCAGCGTGGCGACGAGGCGATCGACCACGATGCTGCCCTGGGTGATGAGAACGAACAGCGCCAGGTGGCCCACGGAGCGCTTGAACACGTCCAGGTGCGGACCGCCGGGGCTCCGGGTCGGTCGAATGGCCTGCCGAACCGCAAGATCCGATTGACCCATCCGCCACATCGTCCAGCCGGCCATGACCGCGTAGGCCGCAACGAACCCGGCCGTGAGCAGAACGGGGGCTCCCCAGGCGGCCGCCGCAAGGATGGCGGCGAGCACGGCCACGTTCTGGATCGACGGTCGCGCCGAGTACGGCAGGTAGTCGCCGTGCGCTACCTGCACGTTGATCAAGAGCGCGGAGATCGCGTACAGGAGGACTCCAGCTGAACCCACCCGAATGAGGCGCGCGGATAGATCCCGCGTCTGCGCTTCGAATCCCGGGGCCAGCAGGGACACGAACACCGGGGCCGCCACCAGCAGGGCCACCGCCACGACGAGCATGGCCAGGAGCAGGAACGTGAACACGGAGCGCACCAGGCGCATCCGCCCGTCGGTACCCTCCTTCCGGTAGGCCGGAATGAAGGCACCGGACAGGGCTTCTCCGGTGAAGAAGTGCGTGGGCAGTAGCAGGGCCGTCATGGCCACGCGGAACGCATCGGCGACGTAGCTGGTGCCGAATGCGTAGGCGAGGGCAATTTCCCGGGCCGCGCCGAGGAGCTTGCTCACCACCCCACCACCGAGCAGCGTCGTCAGCTTACCGCCTAGACTGCTGCTCACAGGCTCCCCAGTAGATCCAGGTACCTGCGGGCGATCTCTTTCCAGTCGAAGGCGAGCGCCGACGAGCGGGCGGCGGCAGCCATCT
>JBDHBK010000201.1:0-4740 GCA_039592635.1 Gemmatimonadota bacterium | reverse complement strand
TATCGTGACGTACTCGTCACCCTCTACGCCGAAGTCGGCTCCGCCTACGTAGATGCGCGAGCCTTTCAGACCCGCCTCGACTTCGCGACCCAGAACGTATCTGCGCAGGAGAACAGCCTGGAGCTCACCCGGGATCGGTTCAACGCCGGGCTTACATCGGCCCTCGACGTGGCCCAGGCGGAGCAGAACCTGGCACAGACCCGTTCGACCATTCCCGCGCTGGAGATCGGTCTGGAAGCCGCACTCAACCGGCTGGCCGTGCTGCTCGGAGAGGCGCCGGGCTCGATCCATGACGAGCTACAGGAGCACACGGGACTTCCCCAGCCCGACGACAAGGTGGCCTACGGAATACCCGCCGATCTGTTACGCAGGCGGCCGGACATCCGGCAGGCGGAGCGTCTTCTCGCTTCGCAGACGGCCCGAATCGGGATTGCCACCGCCGATCTCTATCCCACGCTGTCGCTCGGCGGGACCGTGGGGCTGGAGGCCCTCGACTTCGACAACCTGGGGGACGGGGGCAGCGTCTTCTGGAGCATCGTGCCGAAGATCACCTGGCCGATCTTCACTGGCGGGAAGATCCGCAACCAGATCCGCGCCGAGGAAGCGCGGACGGCGCAGGCACTGGCGGCCTACGAGCAAACGGTGCTCCGGGCGCTGGAGGAGGTGCAGAACGCGCTCGTGGCGTACGGGCAGGAAAAAATGCGGAGGGACCGTCTGCTGGAGGCGGTGAACGCTTCACAACGTGCCGTGGACCTGGTGGAAACGCAGTACCTGTCCGGGCTCACGAACTTCCAGAACTTCCTCGACTCGCAGCGCTCCCTGTTCCGGCAGCAGGACGAACTGGCCGAAAGTGCCGGGCAGGTGAGGAACAATCTCATCGCGCTGAACCGGGCGCTGGGCGGTGGCTGGTCGCCCGGCCAGGCCGAAATCACGGCGGCGGCCGCCGCTGGCGAAACACCACCTCCCGTGACCGGAGGTGACCGATGAGGACACCATCGATGAGCATCGATAGAGGCTGGATCGTCGTGTTGGCAACGGGCCTGCTTGCCGCGGGCTGCGGCGGGGAAGAGGTCGTCCGACAAGCCCCGGAGGTCACGGTATCTCAGCCGGTGGTCCGGCCCGTGCAACCGTACGTGGACTTCACGGGCACGACCCGCTCGACCGAGTCCGTCGAGATTCGGGCCCGGGTCGGAGGGGTGCTGGAAAGGCAGCTCTTCTCCTCGTCGGACATCGTGAACGAGGGAGACGTCCTGTTCATCATCGAACAGGAACAGTACCAGGCGGCGCGCGACGAAGCCGTGGCGGCCCTTCGGTCGGCCGTGGCAGACTCGGCGCTCAAGGAATCGAACCTCGAACGCGTGCAGATTGCCATCGAGACGAATGCGGTGAGCCGGCAGGACCTGGATCGCGCGCAGGCCGAGCGCGATGCGGCGGTTGCCGCTGTACTCGGCGCCCGGGCCCAGCTGTCGAGGGCCCAGCTGGACTACGAGTACACCACCGTGCGGACGCCGATCACTGGCCAGGTGGGGCGCCGACTGGTCGACCCGGGCAACCTGGTCGGATTCGGTGAGCAGACGCTTCTGACGACGGTGAACCGGATGCAGCCGATTCACGTCTTCTTCAATGCGCCGGAGTGGGTCGTCCTTCGCATGCTGAGCGCTCTCAGTGAAGTGATGGAGGGCGAAGATGACTCCTCGATGATGGACGCGGTCACCGAGGGCGACGGAGAGCTCGACGAAACGGCCGTCCAGGCACAGAAGCAGGTCGTGAAGGTGCTTATCGGCACGGCAGCCGATGAGGACCGCTTTCCGTTCGAGGGCTACATCAACTTCATCGGCAATACGGTCGATCCCGGCACCGGCACGATCGAGCTTCGGGCCCTGTTCAGCAACGAGGAGCAACTCCTGTTCCCGGGTCTGTTCGTGCGGGTACGGGTGCTGGCCCTCGAGGCCGAGGACGCCCTGCTCGTGGACGAGCGGGCGATCGGCACCGACCTGGGCGGCAAGTACGTGTACCTGGTCGGCGAGAACAACATCGTCGAACGGGTCTACGTGACGGTCGGACAGCCGCAGCCGGACGGAACGATCGTGGTCGAGGACGGACTGGATCCTGACGCCACGTACATCTCGAACGGACTGCTGCGCGCTCGACCGGGCCTGCCGGTCACCCCCATGACCGAGCAGGAGGTGGCCGAGCGGCAGGCCGCCACGGCGGCTCAGCTCGGAGTGGCTGCAGCGGAGAAGACCTCCGAAGAGGAGGAGTAGGCCATGTTCAGCCGCTTCTTCATCTACCGGCCGGTCTTCGCGCTGGTCATCTCGATCGTGGTCGTCATCCTGGGGGTGATATCGATCCCGACGCTCCCGGTGGAGTCGATGCCCGACATCACTCCACCCACCGTTTCCGTGAGCACGACCTTCCCGGGCGCGAACGCCCAGGTCGTGGAGCAGACGGTCACCACGCCGATCGAGAAGGAAGTGAACGGCGTGGAAGACATGATCTACATGCAGTCCAAGAGCACGTCGGTCGGCTCCATGGATCTCACCGTGTCGTTCGACATCGGGACCGATCCGGACATGGCGGCGGTGCTCACGCAGAACCGGGTGTCGATCGCCGAGCCTCTCCTGCCGGAGGAGGTGAAGCGCCAGGGTGTGAAGACGGAGAAGCAGTCCACCCAGATCACCCTGATGGTGAACCTCATCTCACCGGACGGGCGGTACGACGACATCTTCATCTCGAACTACGCGACCACCCAGATCAACGACGTCCTCGCCCGGGTCAACGGTGTCGGGAAGGTACAGGGGATGGGCGCGAAGGATTTCGGGATGCGGATCTGGATCGATCCCGGGAGGCTCAAGGCCCGCGATCTCACGACGGACGAAGTGATCAACGCGCTGCGCGAGCAGAACGTGCAGGTGGCGGCCGGCACGATCGGGCAGCCCCCGAACCCCGAGGGCCTGAACTTCCAGTACACGATCACCACGCTGGGTCGCCTGGAGACCGTTCAGCAGTTCGAGAACATCATCGTCAAGACAGGCCAGGCCGGCGAGATCGTGCGGATCCGGGACGTGGCCCGGGTCGAGCTGGGGGCGCAGGACTACTCGTGGTACGTGCAGCTTGGCGGCGCGCCCAGCGTAGCGATAGCCGTCTACCAGCTGCCGGGATCCAACGCCCTGGCCGTGGCCGAGGGCGTGAAGGAAGCCATGGCCGAGCTGGAGCAGAACTTCCCGGAGGGCCTCGAAGCGGTCATCGCGTACGACTCGACCCTGTACATCGAGGCCTCGATCGACGAGGTCATCGAGACCCTGATCATCGCGATCCTGCTCGTGATCTTCTCGGTGTTCATCTTCCTGCAGGACTGGCGGACGACGGTTATTCCGTCCGTGACCATCCCCGTATCGCTGATCGGCACCTTCTTCGCCATGAAGCTGTTCGGGATGTCGATCAACAACCTCACCCTCTTTGGACTCGTGCTGGCCATCGGAATTGTGGTCGATGATGCCATCGTGGTCGTCGAGAACACGATGCGCCTGATCGATGAAAAGGGGATGGAGACCAGGGCGGCCACGGCGAAGGCCATGGAGGAGGTCGGTGGAGCCATCGTCGCCACCACGCTCGTCCTCCTCGCCGTGTTCGTGCCTACGGCGATGATGCCCGGGCTCACGGGCCGCCTGTACCAGCAGTTCGCGATCACGATTTCCATCGCCACCGTGTTCTCGTCGATCAACGCGCTGACGCTCAGCCCGGCCCTGGCGGGGATGCTCCTCCGACCGTCGCCTGAGAAGCGAGGCCGGTTCTTCACGAAGTTCAACGAGTACTTCGAGGTCACCACCGACAAGTACATGGGTGCCGTGAAGGGCCTCGTTCGTCGTACGGGCGTGGTGCTGGTGGTATTCGCCGGTCTGATGCTCGCGATGTTCCTGAGCTTCAACATGATCCCCGGCGGATTCATCCCGGACGAGGACCAGGGCTACTTCTTCGTCAACGTCGAGCTTCCGGACGGCGCTTCGATGGAACGGATCGAGGACGTCCTGGATCGGATCAACCTCGCGCTGAGCAACACGCCCGGTGTCGAGAACTACATTACGATCGGCGGCTACTCGTTCCTGAACGCCGTACAGGGGTCGAATTTCGGCGCCGTCATAGCGACGCTGGACAATTGGTCGGACCGTTCGAAGGAAGAGCACGTCCAGGTGCTGATGGCAAACATGCAGCGCTACCTGTTCACCATCCAGGAGGGGATCGCGTTCGCCTTCGGACCGCCGCCGATCATCGGTCTCGGTAACGCCACGGGCTTCTCGTTGGAGCTCCAGGACCGCGGTGGCGTAGGCCTCCAGCAGCTTCAGACGTTCGCCCAGGACATGGTGGCGGCCGGCAACGAGAGCCCGGTGGTTGAACGTCTGAACCAGAACTTCACGGCCAACGTGCCGCAGCTGTTCGTGGACGTGGACCGGAACCGCGTAAAGACCTATGGCGTGCCCCTTCAGTCCGTGTTCAACACCCTGTCGGCCAACCTCGGGTCAGCCTACGTCAACGACTTCAACCTGTTCGGCCGCACCTGGAAGGTGCAGGTGCAGGCCGACGAGCAGTTCCGCTCGAAGGTCTCAGACATCGACCGCCTCGAGGTGCGGAACGCGGCGGGTGACATGATCCCCATGGGGACTCTGGCCCAGGTGCGGGACACGGTCGGTCCGAACGTGATCACGCGGTTCAACATGTTCCCGGCGGCCACGATCACGGGCG
>JBDHBK010000200.1:0-4746 GCA_039592635.1 Gemmatimonadota bacterium | reverse complement strand
CTACGTCACCGTGTCGAACTACCCTGGCACGACGGTGGAGCTGGTGCGGGCTCGCGCGTCGTTCAACGGGCTGGAGCAGGAGGTCGTCGATACCCCGGGTCTCAATGACCTTTCGCCCCGCAGTGACGAAGCGCGTGTAACGCGAGGACTTCTCACCGAGAACCCGGACGCCACGATCGTTCAGGTCGCGGATGCCAAGAACCTCCGTCGGGCCCTGCTTCTCACCTTGCAGCTGGTCGAACTCCAGCGCCCCATGGTGCTCGTGCTCAATATGTACGACGAGCTCGAGGCTCGGGGTGGCAGCGTCGACGCCGGCCGCCTGGGCTCGATTCTCGGGATTCCCGTCGTCGTGACCGTGGCGCCTCGAAACGAGGGGACGGATGACCTGGTGGAGGCCCTTCCCAGGGCCCGGGTCCCGGATCCCCAGGTGCTGCACCATGGTCCGCCGACGCAGGTGGATACGGTGGCAGGCCCTCAACCCCAGTTGAGCGGGGCCCAGGATCGTCTCTCGCGGGTCAACGAGATCATCGCGGATACGTATGCGATCGACCAGCCGAAGGGCGCCCCCCTGGGCGTGCGGATCGGTTTCTGGGCGATGCATCCGGTAAAGGGCATGGCGTTCCTCGCCGCCATCCTGCTCACCGTCTTCTGGTTCGTGGGCCTCTTCGGTGCAGGCACCCTCGTCGATGCCCTGGAGATCGCCGGGTTCGAGCAGCGACTCAGCCCGCTCGCCATTCGGGCGACGGATGCGGTCTTCCCCTTCCCGCACCAGCACCTGGTGGAGACGGTTCCGTACAGCATGTCCTTGCCCGTGTCTCCGGCCCACGACCTGGAGATCCGGCAGTTCGACAAGGTCGCGATCCAGCCGGCCTATACCATTCCCGCGGAAGCGGACCTCAGTGGGTGGCAGTCTTTCCTGAGGCTCGTGCACGACTTCCTGGTCGGGCCATTCGGGCAGATCACGATGGCGTTCAGCTACGCCTTCGCCATCGTGCTGCCGATCGTGACGGTCTTCTTCTTCGTGTTCAGCATCCTGGAGGACTCCGGGTACTTCGCCCGCGTTTCCATCATGTTGAACCGGGCGTTCCGGGGCATGGGGCTGAACGGAAAGGCCGTTCTCCCGATGATCCTGGGCCTGGGTTGCGTGACCATGGCCACGATGACGACGCGCATTCTGCAGACGCGGAAGGAGCGACTGGTAACGACCATGCTGCTCGCGCTGGCGGTCCCCTGCTCGGCACAGCTCGGTGTGCTGCTCGCGCTGATGGCGGCGCTGTCGCCTGCGGGGGCCCTCGTCTGGCTCGCCCTGATGGCCGGCATTCTGCTCACGGTCGGCTGGCTCTCAGCGCGCGTGTTCCCGGGACAGACCAGCGAGTTCATCCTCGAGATTCCGCCGATGCGCCGTCCGCAGGTCAGCAACGTGCTGGTGAAGACAGGCACGAGACTGGACTGGTATCTCAGGGAGGTCATTCCGGTATTCGCGGTCGGTACCGCCGTGCTGTTCGTGATGGACCGGCTGAATCTCCTGGCCCGCATCTCCAGGTGGGCGGAACCGCTGGTGACCGGATGGCTGGGGCTCCCTGCCGACATGTCGAACGCGTTCCTGGTGGGGTTCATGCGGCGTGATTTCGGTGCCGTCTATGTCCTCGACGCCGTGACCGGGCCGAATCCGCTGCTGACCCCTCACCAGATTCTGGTCGCGATGGTCACCATCACGCTGTTCATGCCGTGCTTCGCCACGCTCCTGATCATCGCCAAGGAGCATGGCAAGGCTGTTGCGGCAGGGATGGTAGCCTTCATCTTCCCCTTCGCCTTGTTCGTAGGCGGTATCCTGAACCACGTGGGACGATGGCTCCAGACTATCTGACGTGCCCGATGTGCGGCTTCGAGTTCGAGAAGACCGACACGCTGTGCGCCCACGGGTGCCCCCTGGGCTCTCTGTGCCACCTGGTGCGCTGCCCGGCGTGCGAGTACGAGTTCCCGGAAACGCCCCCCACGGTTTCCTTCGTCAAACGGCTCTTTCGACGCCGCCTTCCTACCGTTGCGGGCCTCCCTCCAGGGGTCAGGACAGCGGCTGAACTCCGGCCGGGACAGAAGGCGACGGTTCTGTGCCTGGGCTCCACGGTGACGGATCGGCATCGAACGCTTACGGTGTACGGACTGGGTCCGGAGGCGGAAATCACACTGGTGCAGCATCAGCCTGCCTGTGTGATTCGAATCGGGGAGACGGAGCTCGCCATCGACTTGGACATCGCTCGGGACATCCTCGTGCAACCGTTGGACTCGGAGCCGACCCAACCGCGTCCGGACACCTCCCCCGCATCTGCGGCGACTTGAGTATCTGAGCAGCTTGGAATGACCTGGCACCTCCTGGCCGTGCAGACCGGACTCGGCGACTCGTTGGCTTCTCAGCCCGCGCTCGCCCTGGCGTTGCTGTTCGGAGCCGGGGTGCTCACAAGCCTCACGCCCTGCATCTACCCCATGATACCGATCACGGCGGGGATCATCTCGGGTACGGCGGGCAAATCGGCCCCACGCTCACGGGTAGTCGGACTCACGCTGGCCTACGTGATGGGACTGGCGCTCCTGTACGCGCTGGCCGGCCTCATAGCCGGTTTGTCCGGACAGCTCTTCGGTACGATCGCCTCCAGCGTGTGGGCCAGGCTCCTGATCGCACTCATGCTGGCCCTGTTCGGCCTCGCAATGCTGGACGTGCTGCCGGTGACGGCACCTCGCCGCCTGGTCAAGTGGGCGAGCGGCCTTGGCGGGGGATCCTACCCGGCCGTCTTCTTGCTGGGGGCTACCTCGGGGCTGGTCGCCGCGCCGTGCGGTGCTCCGGCCTTCGCGGCGGTCCTCACCTGGGTTTCAACGACGGGCAGTGGGTGGATGGGCTTCGCTTACCTGTTCGTGTTCTCGCTGGGAATGACCGCGCTATTGTTCGTGGTGGGTATATCGGCCGGCGCAGCCAGCCGGCTTCCGAAGGCCGGCAGCTGGACGGCCTGGGTTAAGAAGATCGCCGGCCTCTTGATGTTCGGAATGTCAGCGTACTACGTGTATCAGGCCTGGCTCGTCTGGTAAGGGATAGCGACATGTCTACCATGCGTCATTTCGTTTCTGCAATGCTCCTGCTGGCTGCCGCGGGCATCGCCCCCACGGCCCCGCTGAACGCACAGGAAGCCCGTATCGGGATCGAACGGGGCACCGTCCCGTCGGGCCCGACGCTGCCAGACGTGCAGGGGGGAGAAGTCGACCTGTCGGACTATCTCGGCAGTGGACCGGTACTGCTGGAGTTCTGGGCGACATGGTGCGAGAACTGCGAGGACCTGCATCCCGACATGCTGGAAGCGCACAGGCGCTACGGCGACCGGGTGGACTTCTTCGCGATCGCCGTAGCCGTGGGTCAATCGGAACGGCGCGTGCGGAGCCACCTGGAAGACCACCCGGTCCCGTACCCGACGCTATGGGACAGCCGCGGCGAGGCAGTCCGAGCGTTCGAGACGCCCGCGACGTCGTACATCGTCATCATCGACGCCGACGGCACGGTAGCCTACACGGGAATCGGGCGGGACCAGGACATCGACGCCGCGATCCGCAAAGTCCTGGGTTCCGGGCCCGCGGGCTAGCGCTCGCCGGCGATCTTCTCGATCGCGGCGCCGAGCTCCTCGTATGCCGTGGGATCGACCTCCCTGAACGGAATGGCTCGCCAGGCGATGTAGCCTTCCGGGTCGACGACGAACACGTTGCGACTCCGCGCAGCCCCGTAGCGCTTGCCAACCTCGCTATCCGGATCGCTGGCGAACAGAAACTGAAAGTCCGCATCGCGGGCCCAGGCTGCCTGCTCTTCAGCCGCGTCACTGTTCACAGCCAGAAGGACGACGTCCCCACCCTCTCCAAACAGACGTGCGTACTGATCACGGTACGCTTCCATTTGAATCGTTCACCCAGGTGTCCGAACCCGGTAGAAGAAGGCGATGACGACCGTCTTCCCACGATAATCGCTCAGCCGCACCGGGTCCGGAAGTACGCCGGAGCGACTCGCGCCCGTGAGCTCGAAATCGGGCGCCTCGACACCCAGTTCCAGTGGACCGGATTCCTGCCCTGCCGCCGCTGTCGGCCAAGCGAGGCTTACGGCCGCGAGCACTGCCAACATCTTCGTCATTCGATCTCCTTTGACCTCGGATAACAGATCGATACTCCTCAAGCTAGAGGAATCGAGCATCCCGCGCACCTGTCCGGACCCCGACCTGAAACCGGCCAGCCTGTCTCTACGTACGGCAGGTTCACAGGCATCGCGCAGGCTGCTCAACCCTTTGGGCACCGGGAGCGTCTAACGCGTGAGGGTTGTAGTGCTGCGGGATGATCCTTTCGGCAGCGACGCATGGACGATGACGACGAACACGGGGGCGGAAGATGGAGAATGGGACGCCGTTGATCCGTTTGGAGGGTGTGCAGAAGCTCTTCTTCACGGATGAAATGGAAACGCATGCCCTGGCGGACATCCACCTGGAGATCCGTGACGGCGAATTCGCCGAAGTGATGGGACCCTCCGGGTGCGGCAAGTCCACCCTGCTGTCACTGATCGGTCTACTCGATACACCGACCGAGGGCAGCTATTGGCTGGACGGCGAACCTGTCGCCAACCTCACGGCCTCCGAACGGGCCCGGGTGCGGAACCGGCACATCGGATTCATCTTCCAGGCCTTCAACCTGATCGGCGATCTCACGGTGTACGAGAACGTCGAGCTG
>JBDHBK010000199.1:0-8552 GCA_039592635.1 Gemmatimonadota bacterium | reverse complement strand
TTGCCACTGGGTTCGGCGACACTCGCCGAGGGTGCTCCGTACACGTCAGCGAAGGAGGATTGTCGCGCCGCGAACGACGCGCGTACCTGCCGCCGGCTCCTGCCGGGTCACACGGCGCGATCCCTGTAGCTCGACCCGCAGGCCCAGCTCGTGAAGGCGGGCAACGGCAACCCTCGTTTCGAGTCCCCTCAGGTCGGGCAGATTCTGGTTGCGATCCGTCGCCGCCCGTTGAGGAAGATCCCGGGCGGCGGCGAACTGGAAGGGTGATGGCAACGCCTCGCCCTCATTCCACTCGAGACGGGTCTTGCTGTGGGCGCTTGCACCCGTGTCGATCAGACCTCGACCCCGCGTCGCCAGGATTGCCTGCACCACCGCGCGGGAGACCGGCGCCGCCGTGAGACCACCGTACACGGCCCCCTTCGGATCCTCGAGCTTCGCCATGATCACCAGCTGGGGGTCGTCCACGGGCGTGTAGCCGACGAACGACGCCGCGTAGCGTCGATCGCCATACCCCCCGCCGGAGGCGATTCGGGCCGTGCCCGTCTTTCCGGCGATCTCGAGGGTGGCGAGAGAAGCCTCGCTTCCCGTCCCGCCTTCTTCGCCCACCGTGGCATGCAGGACGTGCGACACTCGCGCTGCTGTGCCGCCAGCGATGACCTGTCGAATCGGCCGTCTCTCGAAATGCCAACCGGCTCCATCGCCGGCGTCGACCCTCCGAACCAGGGCCGGCTCGAGCAGAGTGCCCCCGTTGGCGAGCGCCCCGTATGCCATCACCAGCTGCAGAGATGTCGTGAGCATCTCGTAGCCGATGGCCAGTGACGCCGGGCTGAGGGCCGACCACCGATCCGGCCGGCGCAGGAGTCCCGAAGACTCCCCGGGAAGATCGATTCCCGTCGGGGTCCCGAATCCGAAGTCCCGCAGATAGTGATACTGAACTCCTGGCTCGATTCGCTGCGAGAGCTTCGCCGCCCCGATGTTGCTCGAATACTGGATCACCTCGGCTACCGTGATCGTGTCGTGCGGATGCACGTCGGTAATCACGCGATGGGCGGTCCGGTATTCGCCGTTCTCGGCGTAGACGCTCTCGTCGAGTCGCGCCAGGTCCTCCTCGAGCAGGGTGGCAAGAAGGAATGGCTTGACGGTGGAACCCGGCTCATAGGGAGATGTGAATGCCGGGACCGTACCCGCGCTGCCCTCTCGTCGAGAGGCAACGGCCAGGAGCTCTCCGGTCCTGGGGTCAGCCATGAGGACATCGCCTCCCGAGGACCCCGTCTGCTCCAGCGCTGTCTCCAGGGCCGCCTCGGCGATCGCTTGCAGATCCGCATCGATCGTCAGGTAGACATCCCTGCCGGGTCGCGCCGGCTTCTCCGGACTGGTGAGAATGGGGTACAGCTCGCCTCGGGCATCGCGTCTACCGAGAAGTTCGCCCGCGGTGCCACTCAACAGCGTGTCCAGAACGAGTTCGAGTCCGGAGCGGCCGTGGCCATCGGAATTCACGCCACCGAGAAGTGCCCGCGCAAGATCGCCTTCGGGGTAGACTCGAGTGAGGACCGGCTCGAACTCCACGGCGGGCCCTACGCCTCGCGACAGGGCGTCACGCTCACCAATCCCGACCTGGCCGATTGGAATCCAGCCCGTGGACCGGCTCGTGAGCCGGCGGACCTGGGATCGGGACAGGTCGAGCATCGCGGCGATGGCTTGAACGTCCCGTCGGATGTCCTCGGATTGGGCGGGAGCGAAGAAGGCCCGGTACTCCTGGCGCGAGAGAGCCAGGGCCTTACCGTTCCGATCGTATATCGCTCCCCTCGCCGCGGGCAGCGGGACCGTCTCGGTCGTCTGGCTCTGGACCTGCGCCTGCCACCTGCCGCCCTGCGCGATCTGGAGCTGGGCAGCTCGACTGACGAACGCCGTAGCAAGTACCGCCAGCCCGGCCGCGAAAAGTTGAGTCCGCCGGCCGTGCGTCTTCTTCGCGATCTTGCGAGACTTCTTCGTTGTCATGCCTTGTCTTTCCCCGCCCTCAGGGGCCGACGTCCGGAAGGTGGACTACCTGATCGTCCGTGGCAGGCCGCAAGCCGAAGCGGGCCGCCGCTACCAGGATTCGGTCGCGCGACGCGAGCGAATCGACACGCACCAGTTCCTCGGACTGGCGGATCCGAAGTACCTCTTCCTCCGTGCGGAGCTCGGTGATCGACTCGGCCAGCTGCCGTCCTCTCGCGGTCCGATCGACCGACACGACCAGGGAGCCGACGACGGCCGACACGCAGCCCGCCACGACAAACTGCCGTCTTCGGGTACCTGGCCTCGCACGACGCCTCCCCTTCTGGCGCGACCTGGAACTTCTTCCAGCGCTCGACGCGCCGGTTGCATTCCGGGCTCTGGGAGCTGGTTTCCTGGTCATGCCCGAACCCAGCCCCGGAGCCGCGCGCTGCGGGACCGCGGGTTCGCAGCGATCTCCGTCTCCGTCGGCCGCAAGGGCTTCTTCGTGAGGCGACGCCCAAGCGCACGGCCACGGCACGTGCAAACGGGAAGCTCGGGTGGGCAGACACACTCTCGACTCCACTCCCGGAACGTCTCTTTCACGATTCGATCTTCCAGTGAGTGGTACGAGATGACGACCAGCCGCCCCTCCGTCTTCAGCAGCTGCGATATGGACTCCAGTCCATCCTGCAGCGCTTCCAGCTCATCGTTCACGGCGATCCTGACGGCCTGGAACAGGCGCGCCTTGTCCCTCGGGGACAGGGGTCTCCAGAGCGCCGTGGAAGCGGCCGCGACCAGGTCGTCCGCGGTGCGCAGTGGTTTCTCCTGCCGGCGCCGGGCGATCTCCCGGGACATTCCCCGCCACTTCCGCTCTTCCCCGAAATCCCGGAAGATCTTCCCCAGCTCTTCTTCAGACGCCGCGTTCAGCAAGTCGGCCGCGGTTCTCCAACCACCGGTTGTCCCGCCCATCCGCATGTTCAACGGTGTGCCCCGGCGGAAGGAGAAGCCGCGCGCCATCGTGTCGATCTGGTGGGACGACACACCCAGATCCAGCAGGGCTCCGTCCAGACCGACGTCTTTGTATTCCTGCAGCAATTCCGCAGCGTCGCGGAAGTTGCCCGTCATCACCATTGCCCGGTCTTCAAACCGGGCCAGTCGTGCCCTCGCCGCCTCGACTGCGTCGGGGTCCTGGTCCAGGCCGATCAGCGTTGCGGCCGGATTCGATTCCAGGATCCGCTCTGCGTGCCCTCCACCACCGACCGTTCCATCCAGAAACCAGAGGCCCCGCTCGGGCTCGAGCAGCTTCAGCACCTCATCTGCCATCACCGGCTGGTGCGAGAATCCCTGCCCGTTCATGGCGTCACCCTGGCTGTCTCGCCCTGCCGATCAGGCGAAGATTCCGGCCAGGCGATCGCCGAAGTCATCTCCCGTATCGTCTACGATTCGAGCAAAGCGCTCAGGATCCCAGATCTCGATTTTGTCTATCGCTCCCACCACCTGCGCTTCGTCGCGGATGCCCGCGTTCGCCCGCAGCCGGTCGGGAATCAGGATTCGCCCCTGCTTATCCGGTACGACCTCGACCGCGTTGGCGGTGAGGCCCAGCACTCGGTGACGGGACCGTGGGGCGCTGCGCGAGAGAGAGCGGAGCCGCTCCTGCACTTCGGCCCAGGTCTCGTCCGGGTATAGCGTGAGGGCGTCCGGCTGGGCCTGAATCAGAACGAACGACTGAGCCTCGCTGTCCCGACGAAACGCAGCCGGGAGCGTGACTCTGCCCTTCTCGTCCACCTGATACAGGTAGCTTCCGAGATAGCCGCCCAATTCGCACCACCACTTTGAGGCAGGAAGGAGATATCCCCACAGTTCTCCACTTTTCCCCACTGCGCCCCATTTTACCTGTCAGGTTCCCTTCGCGCAACCCCGGCTCCCCACTGCTGTCTCCCGGATGCACGAAGCCCGGCGGAACATTTCGTCCCGCCGGGCTTCACCCTCTGCGCCGGGGCCGAAGACCCCGTTCAGAACCCTACCGTTTCAACAGCATCACCCTCCGCAATTCTTCCGGATGATCTGCTCCTGCCGGTAGATGTACACATCCGTGCTTTCGCGGATCTGCGCCTGGCTCTGGGGCTGCTCGGCGCCGGCTCGATCCAGGTTCGGAAGAACCTGCTGGAACTTGGACAGCGCGCGACGCGCGGGCTGACAAGCCTCCGTAGCCTCATTCGAGCCGTCGATCGCCACGCCCTGCTGGTAGTAGCCGTATGCAGTGAAGAAATACAGCTGGTCCCTCACCCGTCCGGCAGACGCCAGGCTGGTCCCGACCTCGAACATCGCCAGCGCCTCGTCGTACTGGCCGTTCTTGAAGAAATCGTTGTAGCCTCGTGCCAGCAGCTGGCCGGCCACGACCTCCGCGTCGGCTCCCTGGTCGAGCGCCGTGCGCAGATCGGACGTCCCGCCCTGTGAGTCGCCGGCTCGCAGCTTGAGGAAGCCCCGTCTCAAGTAAGCGTTCGGATACGCCGGATCGAGTTCAAGGGCCCGGTTGAGAGCCGCGATCGCGTCGTCGTATCTCTCCATCCGTCCGTAGATATCGCTCCGGATCGACCACAGACCCGCATCATCGGGCATCAGATGACGTTGCGGAGAATCTCGGGGTTCATGTCTTCGCCCTTAAGCTCGAGAACGTGGTTGTAAGCCTCTACGGCAAGCCGAACCGACGCCTCGTCCGCGATGGCCCCGGCATCGTCCGCTGCGCCTTCCGCCGCCGTGGTCCCCTTCTTGAGCGCCACGTTACCCAGGAACTCCCACAGCTCGGCGTTCGTGGAGTCGATGGCAATGCCATCCTGAAGAAGGGCGATCGCCGCGTCTTCGCCGCCCGCCTGGGCAAGCTCGAAGGCAACGGTCATGCGAACGCTCGCATCCCCGGGATTGAAGTTCAGGTACTCGCGATAGAGCTCGACCGCGCGATCCATGTCTCCGAGCTGAGCGTTGACATAGGCCAGGGCGTTGAGCGCATCGACTTCGGCCGGGTTGTTCTCGACGACGATCTCGAGATCCTCGGCGGCGGCCGTCCAGTTCTCCTGCCCCATGTACACGCGCCCGCGGAGGTAGCGACCCGACGTGCTCTCCGGGTTCTTTCCGAGAGCCTCGTCACAGTTGCGAAGAGCGTCCTCGAACTGCTCCGCGGCCAGGTAGTCCTGGCAGAACAGCAGCGCCCGGCGATAATCGACCTGTTCGCCGAACGCGGACACGATGACTCCCGCCGCCTGCTTCACTTCATCCTTGCCATCGCCCGGGACGCTGAAGTCCGGCACGTGGACCTCGTCGCCGCTCTTCGAGTCGACGAAGCTCACGGTGAGTTCGTTGCCGGAGACGGCTGACGCCACAGTGCCCGTCATCACGACATCAGCATTCAGGCGCCCGGCAAGCTGTCGCCACTGGATGAGGCCCAGGTCCTCTTCTTTCAGCTTCAGGCGTCGAAGCTCATCCTTGACCTGGTTCCAGTCGATGGCGACCAGCGTCGGGATCTCCTCGAGGCCATCCCTCACCTCTTCGGAGACCTTCTTGCCGAAGTCCTTCTTGACGCTGCCGTCAACCTGAAGGGGAGCAACGAGCACCCTGGCGCGGCCGCCAGCGCCGCCATTGTCCTGCGCCATGGCGGTACCAGCGCCAAACGCGAGCGAAACGGCCGCTACGGCCAGACTCCGCCCACCCCAGTTACGAATCGCACGCTTCATATTCCGGTCCTTATCCGTTCCTTATCGAACACGGGGCGCATTATTCCCCACGCACTCGTTACGACACCCTATCGCGCCGGATTGTTCCTCTTCCGCCGCCCATCCGCATGGGCGAAGCTGGATTCGAACCAGCGACCTCCTGCTTGTAAGGCAGGCGCTCTAGACCAACTGAGCTATTCGCCCTCGCCCGCCCGTTCGCCACGGAAACCGATCAGCAAGCCGGCGGGAATGAGTACCACGTACCCTGCACACAGAAGCAGCGGCGCGAGGACGACCGAGCCCCGGTCAAGAAGTACGTATCCAAAGAAAACGACCACGGCTCCGGCCATCAGGAGAACAGCGTTACTACTCTCCAACAAGCCGAACAGCCGTGGACGTTGCGCGCCGTCGCTGGCCTCGCCTCCGCGGTTTCCGTCCATCGCGGAAGGATACCCCCTAACCGAATTCAAGTCAATCTGCGTCCGGGTCGCCCGCAAGGCCCATCGAGCCTGCCGTGGAGCCCGAAGAAACCGACGAGATTCCGGAGAGCTGCCCCGGTCGGATTTCGTCCGGTGGCGCCTCAGCCATCTGCAGTTCTTCCTCCCGCAGTTCTTCGAGTCGAGTCCGATCGCGGCTCGACCTGCGCAGGGCTACGAAAAGGACGAGACCGGTGACCGCCAGCCAGAACACGCCGGCCCGCGACAGCAGGTACAGCCAGCCATAGCGATCCACCAGCGATCGCTTCCAACGAACCTCGAAATCCTCTGCCGAGATCCCAAACGTCAGCCGAAGCGCCTCCTCGAAGGTGGCCCCATCGCCCAATCGTCTGAACACTGCCGCCAGGCCGGCTTCACCACCGATGACGGCGATCTCGTGAACCGCCGTGTAGGAAAGCAGGTATCCCATCCGCGCCTCCATCGAGTGGCGGCGGAAGCGGAGATCGATCTCGTCCAGGGTCGTTGCGCCGCGGCGCAGAAAGGCCGACTGCAGATGCCAGGAATCCTCCCAACTCCACTCTCCCGAGGCGTACTGCGCGTACCCTTCCGTCAGCCAGCGAGGGTAGTTGCCGCCGGTCGCCGCACCAAGGCCGATATGCGCGATCTCGTGGCGGAGCACAGACCTCAATCCTCGAGGGCCGTTCAGTCCGGGTCCGGCCTTGAGAGCGATCCTGGCCGTCGCGGGATCGGCGGTCCCGGCAACCCACGGCTCGGGATGACTCAGACCCGGGGGAACGCCGGAGGCCAGGTCAGATGTGATCCACAGCTGCAGCGAGTCGATCCCCACCTCGGGCAGTGTTCCGATCCCTGGCAGGGGCCTCCACACGGCCGGGTCCGAGACCAGCCTGGCGCCCAGGTCGCTGAACTCAGGATCTCCGAGTACCTCCACGACGGATGGAGCCCCCGGGACCACCTGCAAAGCGGGGCTCGGTCGGAAGGTTGCCGCGCTGGCCAAAGCGGCGAGCAAGGCTAACGAGAGTAAAGCGCGCTTCACTCGCCCGCTCCGGACGCGCCTCCAGCGCTCCGGGCCCACTCCACTGCACCGTCGAGGGGCTCGGGCAGCGGCGATGTGAAACTCAATTCCTCGCCGGTGACCGGATGAACGAATGCGAGTCGCGCCGCGTGAAGAAAGAGGCGCCCAACCCGGCGATCGAACTCGTCCGCCCACCGCCCACCCGCTCCCAGCATTCCCTTATGCCACCGAGGACCGTAGATCGGGTCGCCCACGACGGGATGGCCCAGGGATCGAAGATGTACGCGGATCTGGTGGGTCCGCCCGGTGTGAAGACGAACGGCGAGGAGATCGGCGGCGCGCCAGCTCTCGAGCCGCCGGAAGCGGGTCAGCGACGGTCGACCGGTCTCCACCACTGCCATGCGCTGGCGCTGCTTGGGATCGCGCGCGATCGGCTGGTCCACCGTAAACTCGTCTTCGTCGACGTGCCCCCACGCGGCCGCAAGATATCCGCGGCTGATCTCGCGGCGCGCGAGCGCCCGCGTCAATCGCCCATGAGCCTCGTCGGTCCGGGCGACCACCATGAGGCCGCTGGTATCCTTGTCCAGCCGGTGAACGATCCCCGGTCGGTCCGGTTCGCCGATCGACGACAAACCGCCCAGGCGGTGAAGCAGCGCATTGACCAGAGTGCCGTTCCGATTGCCTACCGCCGGGTGAACGACCAGCCCGCCCGGCTTGTCGACCACGACGAGGTATTCGTCCTCGTACGCGAGCTCGATCGGTATCGGCTCGGGAACGACGGCGGTAGGAGGCGCCGCCGGCACTGTCACCTCCACCTCATCTCCAGCACGAAGGTGCTGACTCTTCCGCGCAGCCCGGACCCCGTTAACCTGCACGAGACCCGCCCCGACGAGCTCCACCACGCGGCTGCGACTCAGACGCAAACGATCGGCCAGATACGCATCCAGCCGATCGCCCGAATCCTCGTCTAGACGAAAGAGGTGAACTTCAGCCGGCTGCCGGCTCCGGTTCGTCACCGTCTTTCTCCTCGAAATAGAATGAGATAAGCAGCAGCACCGCCCCGATGCTCACTGCCATGTCGGCGACGTTGAAGATCGGCCAGCGGTAGGCTCCGATGCCCACGTCGAGAAAGTCCACGACGCCCGCTTCAAAGCGAAACCGGTCGATGATGTTACCGATCGCCCCGGCACTGACGAGGGCTACCGCAAGAAGGCGGAGTCTGTCCGAGGCCGGCGTCGATCGGTAGATCAGACCGAGTACAACCAGGGCCATCAGGGAAAGGACGAGGAAAAACTGCCTCGAATGCTCACCGATGTTGATGCCGAACGCCGCGCCCGGATTGTGCGTGTAGGTGAGCCGGAAGAACTCCCCCAGGACCGGGACGGGATAGCCGAACGT
>JBDHBK010000198.1:0-4776 GCA_039592635.1 Gemmatimonadota bacterium | reverse complement strand
CTGGTTCCGGAGGACGTCGCGAAGATCCGCATCCGGTCGCTCGCACGGGCCGCCGATATCCTGGCCGATCCGACGAAGTACGATCCGCGCAACAAGGAAACGGCAGACCATAGCCTTCCCTACGTGATCGCCGCCGCCCTCGTCGAGCGGAAGGTGACACCGGCGCAGTTCGAGCCGGAGAAGATCATGGATCCACGGATACGCGAGCAGCTTCACAAGGTCGAAGTGATCGCGGATCCGGAGATCGAGAAGGTTTTCCCGGCGCTGCAACGTGTGGGCGTGACCATCGATACGACGGACGGACGGCAGGTGGGCATGGAGCTCGACTACCCGAAGGGTGATCCGAGGAATCCGCTCACGGAGGCCGAGATCGAGGGCAAGTTCGATGCCCTGGCCGAGGGTGTTCTGTCGAAGGACAAGGCGCGCCGCCTGAAGGACGCGGTATGGAGGGTAGAGGAGCTGGACTCGGTGACCGAGCTTCTCGCCCTCTGTGTCACCGACCTTTGATCGCTGCCCTGCGGCAGCGGAGGTAATGATGGGCCAGACCATCGTTGAGCGCATCGCTCAGAGTCACCTGATGGAGGGGCCGGCGAGGCCCCTCCGGGCAGGGGATGTCATATCCGTGAGACCGCGCCACGTGCTGACGCACGACAATACGGCTGCGGTCATGAAGAAGTTCGCGTCGATTGGCGCTACGGCCGTGGCGGATGCGGACCAGCCCGTGTTTGTGCTGGATCACGACATCCAGAACAGGTCGGAGGCCAATCTCGACAAGTACGCGCGGATCGAGGAGTTCGCGGCGGCACACGAGATCCGGTTCTATCCGGCCGGCACCGGCATAGGACACCAGATCATGGTGTCCCACGGGTTCGTCGTACCCGGTTCTCTAGTGGTAGGGTCGGACTCCCATTCAAACATGTATGGAGCTCTGGGCGCCCTCGGCACACCCGTCGTTCGGACGGACGCCGCCGCCATCTGGGCCACGGGCGAGTTCTGGTGGCAGATCCCGCGCACGGTGAAGGTCATCCTGGAAGGCAGCCTGCAGGATGGGGCCACCGGGAAGGACGTCATCATCACTCTGTGCGGCCTGTACAATCAGGGTGAGGTCCTGAACGCGGCCGTCGAGTTTCATGGATCCGGCATCGCGGGTCTCTCGATGGACGAGAGGTTCAGCATCTCGAACATGACGACCGAGTGGGGAGCCCTCGTCGGCTGGTTCCCGGTGGACGAGGTGACCGTGGCGTACCTGAGGGCACGGCGTGAGGCACTGGGCCAGGTCGGCGCGTTCGATCGGTTCAGCGAGGCGGAACTCGAAGAGTGGGCGACCGACCCGCCGGCACCAGGATCCGCGGCCCGTTACGCGGGTGTCATAGAGCTCGATCTCTCGCAGGTCACTCCCCACGTGTCCGGACCCGACTCGGTCCAGGTGATGCGATCGGTGGCCGACATCGAGGCCGAGCAGGTCGCGATCCAGAAGGCGTACCTGGTGTCGTGCGTGAACAGTCGTCTCGAGGATCTCGAGGCAGCGGCTGCGGTCCTCAAGGGAAAGCGGGTGGCGGACGGCGTAGAGATGTACGTGGCGGCAGCCAGCCAGGAGGTGCAGGACGCCGCCGAGGCCTCGGGAGCGTGGAGCGCCTTGACTTCCGCGGGGGCGACGGCGCTTCCGCCCGGATGCGGACCCTGCATTGGACTCGGCACGGGTCTTCTCGAGGCGGGCGAGGTAGGGATATCGGCAACCAACCGGAACTTCAAGGGACGGATGGGAAGCCGGGACGCGCAGGCCTACCTGGCGAGCCCGGCCGTCGTGGCCGCCTCGGCCGTGGCCGGCTACATACGGGCGCCGCAGGCATCCGCTGACGGGACCCCCGCCTACCTGTTCCGACTTACCGATACCGAACAGCCGGAAATCGCCGCCGTGCGGATCGAGCCGGGTTTCCCCGAAAGCCACGAGGGGCGCCTGCTGTTCGCGCCGCAAGACAACCTCAACACGGACGGCATCTACGGTAAGGACTTCACCTATCGCGAGGGCATGACGGAGCAGGAGATGGCCGAGGTCGTGATGAGGAACTACGACCCGGACTTCGCGTCGGCCGTCGAGCCGGGTGATGTGTTGGTCGGAGGCTACAACTTCGGCACCGGCTCGAGTCGAGAGCAGGCTGCGACAGCTCTCCAGGCCGCAGGAATCGGTCTCGTGATCGCAGGCAGTTTCTCACAGACCTACCTCCGGAACGCCTTCAACAATGGCTTCGTCTGTATCGAGTGTCCTCCGCTGGTCGACCGGCTCAAGCAGCGATTCGCCGATCAGACAGCGCCCACCATGATTCCTGGCGATCGGCTGTCCGTGGACTTTGCTCGCGGAACCGTGACGTTGGGGGGGGACGTGTTCACATTCGCTCCGCTGGGCGCCGTACCCCAGGCGCTGGTTGTGGCGGGCGGCATCGAGAACCAGGTCCGAGCACGGCTCGGAGTCCAAGCATAGGCAGAGGAGAGGCATCCCCATGGCTCGTCGAACGGTTGTTTCCATGCCCGGTGACGGAATCGGACAGATCGTCCTTCCGGAGGCCATCCGCGTCCTCGACGCGGTGGGATTTGAAGCGGACTACGTCCACGCGGACATCGGGTGGGAATTCTGGATTAAGGAGGGCAATCCGCTCCCCGAACGCACCGTGGACCTGCTTGCGGAACACGGTCTTGGGTTGTTCGGAGCCATCACCTCGAAACCGAAGAACGAGGCGACGGCCGAGCTGAGCCCTGAAATGCAGGGGAAGGGACTGGTGTACTACAGCCCGATCGTCGGGCTTCGCCAGCGTTTCGACCTCGACGTGTGCATCCGGCCGTGTCGGTCTTTCGCGGGCAACCCCCTCAACTTCATCCGACGGACGGCGGATGGCGGCTGGGAAGAACCGGCCGTGGATGCAGTGATCTTCCGTCAGAACACCGAGGGCCTGTATGGAGGCGTCGAGTGGACCGACCCACCACCGGACGTGCGGGGTGCTTTCGAGTCACACCCGAAGTTCAAGCGTTTCGCGGACACGCCGGGCCCCGATCTCGCCGTCTCGAGCCGCATCTTCACCCGTCGAGCGTGTGCGCGAATCACTCGCGCGGCCTTCGAGTACGCGGCGAAGCACGGATACCCCTCGGTGACGGTGTGCGAGAAGCCCAACGTCCTGCGCGAGACCTCCGGTATGCTGGAAGAGGAAGCGCGGAAGGCGAAGGCGGACTACCCGGACATCCAGCTGTGGTCGACGAACATCGACGCGCAGATGATGTGGCTCACCAAGAGTCCGGAGGACTACTCCGTCGTCGTGGCCGGCAACATGTTCGGCGACATCGTCTCGGATGCGTTTGCCGGTCTCGTCGGAGGGCTCGGTTTCGCTTGTTCCGCCAATATCGGTGACGAGGTCGCCGTGTTCGAGCCTACGCATGGTTCGGCTCCCAAGTACGCGGACCTCGATCCATCCATCGTCAACCCGATCGCCATGGTCCTGACGGCAGCCATGCTTCTGGACCACATCGGCGAACTCAGTCGCGGGAAGGCGGTGCGTGACGCCGTCGCCGCCGTCGTGGCTGACGGCAAGGTGCGAGCGTACGACATGCTGCGGCTTCCGGGGGGGCCGGATGTCCTGGCCAAGGGCGCGGCCACTACGGATGAGATCACCGACGCCATCATTGCACGGCTGGCCTGAGGAGGTCCGAGTGGCGGTTGCGCGCAGAGGCGAAGCAGGTCGGTCGGGCGATGATGTCCGATCCGACCTGCACGTCGTCGTGGAGATCACGGACGCCGGTGGACTCGAGATCGAGGTGATCTCGCGGGTCGCCTCCCTGTATGGGAGTTCGATCGAGGACACGACCCGGTCCACTCTCTCGGGACTGGGCCTCGAGAACGCACGGGTCCGGGTCGATGACAAGGGTGCCGTGCCATTCGTGATCGCGGCGCGAGTCGAGGCGGCGGCGCTCAGGGCCGGTGCCGCAGCCGGCGGCGATGCGAGACCCGAGAGCATGGTGTCGCGGGAGCGGCGTACGGAGCGCAATCGGCTGCGCAGATCCCGGCTCTACCTGCCGGGTGACCAGCCCAAACTCCAGTTGAATGCCGGCCTGCACCGGCCGGACGCGGTCATCCTGGACCTCGAGGACAGCGTCCACGTCGATCAGAAGGATGCGGCCCGCCTGGTCGTTCGCAACGCGATTCGAACCGTCGAGTTCGGCGAGGCCGAAGTCATGGTTCGAATCAACCAGCTGCCGCTGGGTCTCGACGACCTGGCGGCCATCGTTCCGGAACGGCCCGACCTGGTACTGATTCCGAAGACGGAAAGCGCGGCGCAGGTCCTGGAGGTGGACACCCGTATCAGGGATATCCTTGGGGTGGACCGTGAGGCCGAACCGCCCGTGTGGATCATGCCGATCCTGGAAACGGCGCTCGGCGTGGAGAACGCATTCGCGATTGCCTCCGCGTCTCCCGCGGTCGTGGCCCTCACGATCGGACTGGAGGACTACACGGCGGACCTGGGCGTAGCGAAGACCCTCGAGGGAGACGAGTCCCTGTACGCCAGGGGACGTCTGGTCAACGCGGCGAAGGCTGCCGGCGTCCAGGCCATCGATTCGGTGTTCGGCGACGTAGGGAACGTAGACGGCCTCAGGGCCTGGGCCGCGCGGTCTCGCGGCCTCGGTTTCGAGGGAATGGGCTGCATCCACCCGCGCCAGATACGGCCGATTCACGAGGCCTTCGCTCCCTCTGCCGAAGAGATCGAGAAGGCCCGGCGGATCGTGGCCGCCTTC
>JBDHBK010000197.1:0-6281 GCA_039592635.1 Gemmatimonadota bacterium | reverse complement strand
TCGCCCGCATGATCTTCGGCGTGGCCGCGGCGGCGAACCGCTTGAAGAACGAATCCGGGCCCTTGGCCCATTGTTCCAGGAACGCCGGCGACAGCTCGATCCACAGCACGAACGTGTACAGCATAATGCAGAGCGCGACCTCGAGCTGGATCGAACTCAGGTTCCAGGTCCAGAAGAAGAGAGGAAGCTTCCACGTCCACCACACCCGGCCGACGTCGATCAGCACGCCGATCGCGCCCAGCGTGTATCCGAGAGCACTGGCCAGCAGCGCCGAGCGGACCAGTGGGTGGTACTTGCCCTTGTTGAAGGCGTAGACCAGCAGGGCGACGGCGTATCCGCCGCACCCGAGAGCCGTGCCCGTGACCACGTCGAACGCGATCCACAGGCCCCACGGGTAACCATCGCTGAGGTTGGTGACCGCACCGAGTCCCGCGGCGAATCGCCACAGGAGCAGGACGGCCGCGATCCCGACGAGAATCAGCAGGCCCTTCATGGCGGGGGTGAGCAGCTTGCCCCCTACCGGAGTGGCTTGCGCGCTCATGATCCCACCTCCCCACCGGCCTGCTCATCCTGGCGGCGACTCCGCCAGGTGAGGCCCGCCAGCACCGCGTAAAGCGCTACCGGGGCCACGAAGCCCTTGTAGATCTTGTGCTGGAGTCCAACGGGAATGTGCGACACCGAGTCCGGGCCGTACTCTGGAAGCCCCAGGTCGGAGAATTCGACGCCGGCCGGAGCCAGGTAGAGCACCTGTGTCCCGCCCATGTCATCGAGACCATACACCCGCGGGTTGTAGCGATCGGGATTCGCATCGAGCCGGGCCTGTGCCTCCTGCTTCAGGTCGTCGTAGTCGCCGTAGATCACGGCTTCACGCGGACAGACTTCGCAGCATGCCGGGTCCTGGCCGTCCCGGAGCTGCCCAGGCCTGGTTCCTCCGGCTTTGTCCAGGCACATCTGACACTTGACCATGCGGGGCAGCGGCGAGTCCCACTCGAATTTCGGAACGTCGAACGGGCAGGCGATCTGGCAGTACCGGCACCCGATGCACTTGTCCGGCACCCAGGTCACGATTCCGTTGTCGCGCTTCTGGAACGAGCCCATCATGCAGGCCGAAGCGCAGGCAGGGTCCACGCAGTGCATGCACTGCTGCTTGACGAAGGCATGTCCGTCCTCGCCGTCGTACATCTTGATGATGTTCGCCGTGTGACCCGTCAGATCGACGGCATCGTCATAAAGCGTGCTATCCCTCTCGAGCGAGAGCTCGTTGGCTTCCCGGCAGGCAACCACGCACGCCTTGCACCCGATGCAGAGCGTCGAGTCGTACAGCATGCCGGTGGCATCCTCGGGCGGGACCAGCCGTTCGCGCGCCTCGGCCTTCCGCACCCCGGTGGCCGCGGCAGCCCCGAGGGCGGCGACCTTCAGCGCACCTCTACGTGAGATGTTCATGGTCAGCCCTCCCCTCCCTCGCTGGCCTCCACCGTGTTCTCGGCGACCTTCTTCGAGGCCATCACGCCAGCAGCGATCGCACCACCGACGACGGCGCCGCCAACGGCGGTCGCCATCGGACTGATCGGGCCTCGGTCAGCGAAGATCGGCGGGAACAGCGACGGTGGGAGGATCTCGTTCGGATCCACCGTCTCGTGCAGCGCAACGCGGAAGGCCAGGCTCTGCTCCGTGCACCCGAAGCACGGGTGGCCCAGTCCGATCGGCCAGGCGTCGGTCACCTCGTTGAAGTGCTGGACCGAGCAGTTGGCGTGCGTCTGTGGTCCCTTGCAGCCGAGGTGGTACAGGCAGTAGCCCAGACGGTGCCCTTCGTCACCGAACTGACGCGCGAAGCGACCCGCGTCGAAGTGGGCCCGGCGCGGACAGTGCTCGTGGATCGTGCGGCCGTAGGCGAATTTCGGGCGGGCGAGCTCATCGAGCTCCGGCAGGGTGCCGAACGTGGCGTACTGCAGCGCGACCCCGAGGAAGTTGTACGGGTTCGCGGGGCAGCCCGGAATCGTCACGACCGTCTTGCCCTCGAGAACCGCCGGGGCCCCTTTGGCGCCGGTCGGATTCGGGTCGGCCGAGGGAATACCGCCCCAGGAAGCACAGGAGCCGATGGCGATGATCGCCCCGGCGCTCTCGGCGCATTCCCGCACGATCTCCAGAGAGGTCTTGCCGGCGACCTTACAGTAGATCCCGTCATCCGCCGTGGGAATGGAACCCTCGATGACGAGAATGTAGCTGCCCGCGTGCCTCTCCATCGCGGCGTAACGCGCCGCCTCGGCCTGGTGTCCGGCTGCTGCCTGGAGAGCCTCGTTGTAGTCGAGCGAGATCAGGTCGATGATCAGGTCGGCCAGGCCCGGGTACGAAGTTCTCAGCAGAGACTCTGTGCACCCGGTGCATTCCTGGTTCGCCAGCCAGATTACGGACGGCTTCAGGCCGGCCTCGGCATTCTGGACGAACTTGGCCGCGGCCTTGGCCGGCAGGCCCACAGCGGCGGCCGCCATACCGCACGCCTTCACGAAGTCACGGCGATGCCAACCGGGCGATGAAGCCTGGAGTGCGAGCTCAAGAGGACCGGACATGGAATCCCCCTCCGATATGTGGCGCATTAACCAGCCGGATCCGGCGCACCTGCGCCGTCCGACGCGTCGAGAGTCCTTACGACTCTATCTATTCGCAGTGGGCTGCCGGTTGGAGCCGGTGACCCAGCGTTGCCACAAGAGGGCCTGGATGTGTCGATAGCCAAAACGGGGCAGGGCGCCGGGGGGGGCGAGCGCACCGAGAAAGGGGCGATTCGCGGGTACCGACGCCGGGCGACGGCCCGGCTACCGAAACGCTCTCGACCGGGGACGGTCACTTGCCGCCTCAGCCAGCCGGAGAGCTGGTTCTATCTGAATACGTCGATATCGTTGATCGCCCGGAGCTTACACCCCGTCAGCGCATTCAAAGGCAACGTGTGTGCCAAACTCGGGACAGGCGTTCGGAGGTAGTGCCCGGACGGATCGATGGATCGCTAACTAACCTATGCACAGTTAATTACGTCCGCGCGGAGGGACATCCAGGCCGCATGGTGTCATTCTGGAAACCGGTGAGGCTTGGGACAGTTTGCCCCGGGGCGGGCGATGCTGTCGAAGATCGTCGGGGAGTTGCAAGTGAAGCGGCCCGGGCCAAAGCCCGGGCCGCTCGCTCACGGCCGCAGCTTTCCAACCGAACCCGTCAGGCGGGCTCGTCTGCCAGGGGTGGACCGCCTGAGGTTGTGGGAGGAACTGTCCCGGCCTTCGCCGCCTTCTTCGCCGCTGACTTCTCCACGCGTCCCTGGATGATCACGTAGAACACCGGAATCAGGAACACGCCACTCACCGTGGCGATCAGCATCCCGAACAGCACGGCAGTGCCCAGCGAAACGCGGCTTGCAGCGCCTGCGCCTGAGGCGATAGCCAGCGGAATGACGCCGAGGATGAACGAGAAGGCCGTCATGAGGATCGGGCGGAAGCGGAGAAGGGCCGCGGTCTCAGCCGCTTCGATCACGCCCTTCCCCTCCTCGCGCTGCTGCTTGGCAAACTCCACGATCAGGATCGCCGTCTTGGCCGCGAGGCCTATCAGAAGCACCAGCCCGATCTGCGTGTAGATGTTGTTGTCCAGTCGCCGCAGTCCCGTGCCCAGCAAGGCTCCCAGGATCGCCATGGGAACACCCATCAGCACAGCCAGCGGAATCATCCAGCTCTCGTACTGGGCCGCCATGAACAGGAAGACGAAGATGATCGCGAGGCTGAAGATGATCGGGGCCAGGTTGCCGGCAGCGATCTGCTGATAGGTCACCCCGGACCACTGGTAACCCATCTGCTGCGGCAGGTACTCGCCCGCCAGCCGCTGCATCTCAGCCACGGCCTGGCCGGACGACTGCCCGGCCGCCGGAACGCCCGTGATCGAAGCCGTCGGGAACATGTTGAATCGGGTGATGACGTTCGGGCCCACGGTGTCCCGCACCTGGGCCAGCGTGCCCAAGGGAATCATGTCTCCGTTCGCGTTCCGAACCTCCAGGCGATCGATGTCAGAGACCCTGGAGCGGAACTGCTCGTCCGCCTGAACCTGCACCTTCCAGGTACGTCCGAAGAGGTTGAAGTCGTTCACGTACGCCGAGCCCAGGTTGGCCGATAGCGTGTTGAACACGCTCTGCAGGGGCACCCCGTACGTCTTCACCCGGTTTCGATCCACGTCCACGAACAGCTGCGGTACGTTGGCGGTGAAGTTCTGATTGAGCCGGTCCACCACAGGGCTCTGGTTGCCGGCCGCCACCATGTCCAGGGCGAAGACCTGAAGCTGCTGCAGTCCCACGCCGCCGCGATCCTGCAACTCCATCGAGAATCCGGTGGCGTTGCCGAGTCCGTTGATCGGCGGCGGTCCGAACGCGAAGGAGATGCCTTCCTGGATGGTGAACAGGTAGCGCTGCATGTTCGCCATCAGGACCTCGACGTGCTCCTCCTTCGAGCGGTCCGACCAGTTGTCCAGCGTCGCGATGACGGCGCCGAAGTTCGACCCCTGCACGCCGTTGAGGAACGAGTAGCCGCCGATGGTGATGTAGTTCTCGACGCCCGGCGTGTTGCTCAGCGCGAGGTTGATCCGGTCGAGAACAGCCTCGACGCGTTCCATCGATGATCCGTCCGGGGGATCATGTTGAAGCTGAGGAACATCGCCACCATCAGGCCGGCGAACACCACGAGCACCATACCCGTACGACGCACCAGGCCCTTCACCGCCCCCATGTACTTCTCGGTCGTGACCTCGAAGTACTCGTTGAACTTCGTGAAGAACCGTCCTCGCTTCTCCGGCGAGGGACGGAGCAGCATTCCTGCCAGGGCCGGGCTCAGCGTCAGCGCGTTGATGGACGAGAACACGGTGGCGATGGAGATGGTGATCGCGAATTGCTGATACAGCCGTCCGGTGAGTCCGGGCATCAGCGCCGTCGGAACGAACACGGCCAGGAGCACCAGGGTGGTGGCGACGATGGCCCCGCCGACCTCTTCCATGGCCTTCGCCGTAGCGGCCCTCGTTTCCATTCCCTCTTCATCGATCAGGCGCATCGTGTTCTCGACGACCACGATGGCGTCGTCTACGACAATTCCGATGGCCAGCACGAGTCCGAACAGGGTGAGGTTGTTGATCGACATCCCGAACATCTTCATGGCGAAGAAGGTGCCGATGAGCGAGACCGGGATCGTGGCGCTGGGGATGACCGTCGTGCGCCAGTCCTGCAAAAAGATGAACACGGAGAAGATGACGAGCAGGATCGCGATGATCAGGGTCGAGATCACCTCGTCGATAGATGCTTCGATGTAGAGGGTCGAGTCGTACGCGATGACCGCCTCGAGCCCCTCCGGGAAACTCTGCTCCAGCTCGGCCATGGCTTCTTTCACGCCCTGCGCCACGGCCAGAGCGTTGGATCCCGGCAACTGATAAACCGCGATCGCCACGCTGGGGGCTCCACCCAGCTGCACGTACCACGAATAGTCCTGCGCCCCGAGCTCGACCCGGGCCACGTCTCGGATCCGCACGAGCTCACCGGCCTGGCCCGCCTTGACGATGATGTTCTCGAACTGCTGAACGGTCTCGAGCCGCCCCAGCGTGGTGATCGTGTACTGGAAGTTGAGGCCCTCGGGGTTCGGGGGCTGCCCTATCGTGCCGGCGGCCACCTGCACGTTCTGCTCGCGCAGAGCGGCGATCACTTCGTCGGTCGTCAGGTCGCGGGCCTTCAGCCTCCCGGGATCGATCCAGATCCGCATCCCGAAGTCCTTGGCACCCATCCCCTGTACCTTCCCCACGCCGTTGACGCGGGCCAGGACATCGTTGATCTGGGTGGTGGCGTAGTTGGAGATGAAGATGTCGTCGTAGCGACCGTCCGGTGAGATGAGGTTGACCATCAGGGTGATCTGCGTGGACTGTTTCTCGGTCTTCACCCCCTGGCGCTTCACCTCTTCCGGCAGGAGCGGCTCGGCGATCGACACGCGGTTCTGCGTGAGCACAGCCGCCATGTCCGGATCGGTCCCGATGTCGAACGAGACCGTCAGCTCCATCGAGCCGACGGACGTGCTCTTGGACTGCATGTAGATCATGTTCTCCACGCCGTTCACTTCCTTCTCGATCGGCGTGGTGACCGTCTGCTCTACGACCTGGGCACCGGCGCCCGGGAAGGAGGTGCTCACGGATACCGTGGGTGGAGTGATGTCGGGCATCGACTCCACCGGGAGCGTGGGGATCGAGATCGTTCCCAGGATGACGATCACGATCGCGATGACCAG
>JBDHBK010000196.1:0-4818 GCA_039592635.1 Gemmatimonadota bacterium | reverse complement strand
AAATGTCACTCCTTCAGCGAGCCCCAGGCGTGTGTGCAGCTCAGATCTGTTCAATCCGAAGGCCTTGACTCTTATGAGCGCCCACCCGTCCTCCGGCTGCGGGATCGGGACCCTCCGGACCTCAAGGGCCTCCGGAGGGCCTGGCGCGTCGAGGACGACGGCTCGCATTGTCGTCATGCTTGGGTGCCCCCCGGGCGACATGTATTGGTAGTTGGAGTTCCAAGAGCATCGCTAATAGGCGGGCAGAGACTCTCTCCTACAAGCGATTGCTACTGACACGGGTTACCTCAAGGGCGGGCGGCGGCGCTACGGTAGAAGGGGGCATCATCGGTACGCTTCGGGTGACGGAGACCACTGACTCGCTCATCGTCGATGTGAGTGGACACATGACCGGACGCGACACGGTGCCGCTGGTAGCCCAGTGTCGGGTCGGGCTCGAGAATGGATGACCGATGAATCTCTTCAAGCGTGTCTTCGGAGATCGCGAGCCTCCCCCCGCGCTCGACGATTCTACGTTCGGTAGCATGGTCTTTCTGCGGCGAGATGGCTGCTGGGAGAACACCACCTTCTCCTTCTGGGGTGCGAGCGACGTCCAACTTCTGGTGGATGGAGGACCGGATGGTCCCACGGAGGCGCAGAGGGTCGCCTTCGCCACGCTTCGCGATTCAAGAGATGCCCTCCTGCCCAGGTGTTTGGATGCCCTGTCCAGGCTGCGGAGCGAGATGGCCATGCCCGAGGGCGAGTTCGTCGTCCGCGGACTGACCATCCCCAGTCTCGAACCGTCGAGCGATGGTCAACTCTGGACACTATGGTTCGACTGCGTCGGCGAGGACCACTTCTGGTTTGGAATCCAGAGTGACGACGAGTGGAAGACGATCCACCCATTCGCTGACGACTAACCGCTGTCCGAGGAGGACGTGTGCAACCCGTTGACAAGCGCCGAAACGGTCGCCGAACAGGGCCGGTCCAAGAGGGAGCGGAAGGAGACCACGGCGAGCGGAGGCCGGGCTGAAATGATCCTTCTCCTTCTGTTCATCTTGTACGCGATGACGCTCTCCGCCGGCCTCGCACGCGCTGGGTACCGGTCGAAGACCGCCGCCTCGGGTGCGGCACCTCGACCCGATCTCGCGCGGGTCCTGATCGTCGGAGCGACGGGCGGAACCGGTCGCCAGCTTGTCGCGCAGGCCTTGGAGCGCGGCTACGCGGTTACCGCGTTTGTGCGAGATGCGTCACGGCTTGCGATCGACCATCCGCAGTTAACCGTCCGACAGGGTGATGTCCTCGATGCCGCTTCCGTTGAGGCGGCGATGCGCGGTCAGGAGGCGGTGCTTTGTGCCCTTGGTCACAAACGATTCTTCTATCCAACGCGTATCCTCTCCGAAGGGACCAGAAACATCTTGCGCGCCATGGAGAAGCACTGCGTTCAGCGCCTCGTCTGCGAGACCTCTCTCGGCATCGGGGACAGTGCCGGGCGCATGGGCCTGTACTACACGCTCTTCGTCATCCCACTGATTCTGCCCTTCTACTTCTGGGACAAGACGCGGCAGGAACGGATAGTCGCGGAGAGTGAAGCGGAGTGGGTGATCGTTCGACCCGGAGTGCTGACCAACGGCGAGATACGAGGCTGCGCTCGCCATGGTAATCGGGTCGGCAGCTTCTTTCGGACCGTGCGCATTTCCCGCGCTGACGTGGCGGACTTCATGCTGAGCCAGCTGGCGTCCAACGCATACGTTCGCACTGCACCGGGCATCTCCTGGTAGGGCGGCGCAACGAGCGCTCTTCACGACCCCTGCCGGACCTCCCAGGTGAAGCGGAGCTTCTGTTCCCGGCCATCCCGCACGTAGTCCAATTCGACTTCGCTCCCGCAAGGAAGAGCCCGCAACAGGCGAAGGAACCGGTCGTCGGGATCCTCCGGATCACGGCGCTCGGATTCCAGGGCGATGCCGTTGAGGCGGACGATGACGTCGGCGACCTCGAGCCCGAGCTCCGCCGCCACGCCGGTGGGTACCACTTCCTCCAGGACGACCCCCCACTCGCGGCCCGTCGGGTCCTCGGCATCGTCGAACACGATCCCAAGGCGGACGTCGCAGGCGAAAGTGCTTGCGCCAGACATGGCCTCCGGCGCAATCCATTCAGGCATGTCGTCTGCCTGGTCGCGCAGGCGAGCCGCCAGCTCGACGTCGTATTCATTTGCACGCATGGGGACGATCGCAACGTCACCCGCGGCCAGGGCCGCGACATCGGTGCCTGCTGCGGCCCGCTCGTAACGGGCCTCGATCTCGAGCTGCCACACGGACGCCGAATCGTTGCCATCGACCGGAAAGGACCTGGCCTCAATCAGCCCCCTCCCTCGTTCGACGATCCTCGCCCGGCCAACGTGCGGTGCGGTCCCCGATGGCAGGCTGACCGTCAGATACTGGGGTGCCTCGAGCGATGCAACGACACGGCTGCGCGCGAAGCTCACGACCCACTCCGTCGCCGCGGCCACGGCCCCGGGATCATCGTTTTCCACACCGGACACGGCCACGGCGGGGAATCCAAAGTACGCGGCCGTCCGGGCAGCGCCGATCGTGCCGGAGCCGAACCAGTCATCCGCCAGGTTCGGTCCTCCGTTGACGCCGGACACCACCAGGTCCGGCAACCGGTCACGCAGCGGCCCCGACAGGGCGAAGGCAACGCAATCGGCAGGGTAGCCGTCGAGAGCCCAGGCCTCGATGTCCGGCCCCAGATCCCTGCGCTCGACCTGGTATCGGCGGGTTCTCGCCGCGCCCATGTAGTTGGACGTTCCGCTGCGGTCGCTCGTAGAGGCCACCACGATGACCTCAATTCCGGGTATCCGCGCGAACGCACGCGCAAGCTCGACCAAGGCGATATCGTCGATGCCGTTGTCGTTCGTGAGCAGAACGCGGGAGGGGAAATTCTCCGGGGAGCGCGTGGGAGTTGGGGCGCAGGCTCCGGTGGCGAGGGCAAGACCGACGAGCACAACGCGCCACGAGGTGGGGGTGCGCAGCATTCTGATTCTCCCGTTGTGTCAATTCATCGAGCTCTGTTGCACCTGATTGGTACTCGCATCAAGGACAATCTAGGGTAATCCGCCTGAGGGATCGATCCAGCTCGGCCCTTCGTGCTCCGAGCAGCACGTACGATCAACACGAACGTGCTTGGGAAGCCACGGCATCCGATGTATGATTGCGTTGCGGTATCACTGACGCGCGCAACTACCCGTCTCGTGTTCGACTCATCACAAGGAGACCTCATGTCCAAGCCCAACATCGCTCAGAAAGCGCCCTACGGCGTCGATCTCGACGAGGGAAAGAAGTATGCCTGGTGTGCATGCGGAGAGTCGTCCATTCAACCCTTCTGTGACGGCTCGCACAAGGGAACCGGGCTCTCGCCAACGGTCTTCGCGGCGGAAGAGACGAAGACGGCGTACCTGTGCGGCTGCAAGCACTCGAGCAACGCTCCATTCTGTGACGGCAGTCACTCGAGCCTGGACTGAACGGCGCCGGCAGCCGCTGAATGCCCGCTGTCAGCATCATGGGGAGGGTTACGCGCTGCCTACTTCCAGGTGCACCAGCAGAAATGCAGATCCGTTAGGTGGAGGAAGGCGATGAAGACTCAAGTAGCGTTTCGATCACAGAACTTCCCTCCGTACGATGGAGAAGAAGAGCAGATCAACCCAGGACTCTGGGGCAAGCGGCTGGCTGAGTATCTCGTCGAAAGATTGAAGCCACATGGCATCGAGGCGGAAGAGATCATTGCTGAAGATTGGGGATGGTACATTCCTATCAAGAACGAAGCATTCCGACTCGCCATCTGTTGTGGGCATCAAGATGGCGATGACGACGAGTTCTTGTGCTTCACCGATCCAGCAACACCGATCATCCGAAAACTCTTCAAGAAGACCGACGCGACACCGGAACTCACGCGCGTTGTGACAGCCATGAACAGTGTACTCTCATCAGATCCAGGGATAACAGATATTGAGTGGTTAGATGTCGAGAAATGAGGCACCGACCGTTAGAACGACCTCAACCAGGGAGTGAACAGCCATGCCAAGAGTCATCTTCACCCATGCCGTCAGCGACGTAGACTATTGGGCTAGCAAACACGCTGATCGTGTGCAGGCGTTTTCCGCGTGGGGATCGAACGTCGTTGACTATCTGAGCGCCGATGGCGGCAATACAGTCGGCGTCAGCGTCGACGTGCACGACATGGACGCGATGAAGACATCGATGGAGACGCCCGAGATGAATGCTGCGAAAGCGGCACACGGTGTCCTGGAGCCAATCCTGATGTTCGTCGAGAACAGCTGACCGGAGGTTTGGTCATCGGCATGCGTTCGAATGCGAGCCATCCCAGTATCTGAAACGGTAACGCGCACTTCGATCACCAGGGCTGCAGCCGTGCGGTGTGCCAGGAATTCGAGATCCCGTTCTTCTGCGGGGAAGGAGACCGTGCAGCGGCAGAATCCGGTGATCAAAGGAGTCTCATGCGTCGGCCGGGAGCGGCCATGACGGGGATCCTGAACTTGCTCTCCGGCCCGGGCCACACAGTGAAGGGCATTCTGTCCGAAGGGGATGAGATCGGAGGGCTGAGGGTCATCGAGACGCCGGGCCATACTCCCGGCCACCTGGCCTATTGGGAAGATACGACCAGAGTCTTGATCCTCGGGGATCTCCTGTTTCACAGAAACCCCGTGTGGGACAGCGGCGCTTCACCCGAGATCATCCTGACCAAGTCGGACCTGGCGGAGGACCTGGATTCCTGGTTCTCTCAGGTCGAGGCCGTCTCCGTCGGGGTGCCTGTGAGGATCGT
>JBDHBK010000195.1:0-4830 GCA_039592635.1 Gemmatimonadota bacterium | reverse complement strand
CCCAGACGGGCAGAACGTCCTCCGACGACAGGTCTTCAACTGCCGGGGGTGCGGAGGGCGAACCCTGGTCTGCGGCGCGCCCAAGTGCAAAGAAATGGCGCGCGGTGAGGGGAAGGTCGACGACCTCTACTGTTCGGCGCACGCCGGCAAGATTGCGGGCTTCGGCCGTCTCACACAGAAGATCGATGTCATCGAGGACTATTTAACGCTTTTCAAGCGGGAGGTCGTCAACCTCGGGAAGATGACGAAGATCGCGGGCGCGGCAGTCGGCGGTGGCCTGGTCGTGGGGCCGGCCGCGTTCGTGGCGGCTCCTGTGGTCGGAGGCGCGATCGGAAGCACCGTGTACGGCCTTTCTGGGGCCGCAGCCGTGAGCAAGGGACTGGCGACGCTGGGACTCGGGGCACTCGCAGCCGGCGGCTACGGAATGGCGGGAGGGATAGCCGTTATCACGGCCGCCGGTGCGGCCACCGGCGGAGCGTTGAGCGGTGTCATTGCCAACGCCTATGTGGGCGATATCCAGGGCTTCAAGATCACAAAGCTGAAGGACGGAGCTGGCCCCTCAGTCTTGCTGATCAACGGATTCCTCACGCAGCAGGAGAAGAACCAGGAGCGCGAGTGGCTGAACACCCTCGGGAAGCACTACCTGCGCAACCCCTGGTACCTCGTGGAGTGGGAGAGCAAGAACCTGCATGATCTCGGGAAGACGGCAGGCGACATCTCAGGCCAGGCCGCCATGATGCAGGTGCTCGCCCAGCTCGCGAAGGAAGCGACGAAACTGGCCGGTCAGAACCTGAATCCCCTCGAACGCGCACTGCTCCTCTTCAAGCTGGCGGAGAACCCGTGGCACGTCGCCATGACCAAGGCGGCGATGACCGGAGCCGTGCTGGCGGACATCATCTCACGGACGCCGGGTCAGAAGAAGTATGTGCTGCTGGGGCATTCGCTGGGTGCTCGGGTCACCTACTACTCGCTCCGGGGACTGGCCGGCGGGCCCGTCCAGCGTGTGAAGGCGGCACATCTACTCGGCGGTGCCGTCGGCACGGGAAAGGCGGCTGACTGGGACGAAGCCGCCTCTGCGGTCTACGGTCCCCTGAACAACTACTACTCGAAGCGGGACGACGTCCTGAAGATCCTGTATACGACGGGACGGATGTTCATCGGTACACCGGCGATCGGACGGAACGTGATCCGGTGTGGGGCGGAGAACCTGGCCAACCATGACGTCACCGCGCTCGTCGGTGCGCACACGGAGTTCAAGAAGGCCTCGGCGGAGTACCTGGTAACCTGAGAGCACCCAGGCGCGGGTCCGGTGTCACTCGGGTGTCGTACCCTGAAGTGGATTGACTGAACCGGCTGCTGACCAGACGAGCGGGACATGAGACAAGCTACCGACCTCCGATTCATCACCTGGAACCTGAACGTCATGGGAGCGAGCGAGGACAGGGTGGGCCGCGAGCTCGACTTCCTTGCCTCGCAGCTTGGCGACGGCCCGGCGGTCGTCGCCCTTCAGGAGGCATCCCCGACAGCCTACGACGTGCTCGTTCGCTCGCGCCTGTTCGAGTGGCATGAGTACTCGCTCGTACACCGACCGCCGGGCCCCTTCGACAGGGGGAATCGACGCCTGGGGTGCGTGCTCGCAGGGAATTCGCCGGCCATGCTGCGCCGCGCGGTTGTCCTCGCCCGGACTCCGTTTCCGGACCGAACGCTGATGGCCGAAATCGAGCTGGAGGGATCCCGCTTCATGGCGATCAGCTATCATTCTCTCACCGGGGTGGGCTACAACCTGACCAAGGGGGCCGCGTATCGGAGCCTGCTCGAGTACCTGACCCCGCGCACTGTGCCGATCCTGTTTGGTGCCGACATGAACACACCCAGCGTCGACCACCCCGATCTGGATAAGAGCGAGTTCTGCTGGCCGAAACACGAACCCCTCGTCTTCGGTCCGACTCCAGAGCACGACCTCAAGGACGCGCTTCGGACGTGGCTGGCCGCTCATCCAGAGCGGATGGCGGCTATTCGCGAGGAACGGCCCGAGGGGCCTCTGATGACCTCACACATGATCGGGAAGAAGAACCCGAAACCGGCCCGTTACGATGCGATCTGGGCGTCGCCCGAGTGGCGCGTCGATGACGTTCGCTACCTGTTCGATGAAGCTGTCGACGCCGGGTCCGATCATGCGCTGGTCTACGCGGACGTAGGGCTTGGAGACCCGCGGCTGCTGTAACAGCCGTCAGGCGTCGATTTCCTCTGCGGCCACCTTCGACGACAGGAAGGTGGTCAGACAGCGCAAGCCTTCACAGTCGGCCCTATTGTACCGCAGCGTGCGGGTCCAGAGGAACTTCCTCTTCTTCGCCAGTCGACTCCATTGACAGGCGCGTTCCTCGAGTTGGCTCCTCACGATGCCTAGTGCCGTTGCAGGCTCGTGGTTTCGATACTGCGCCGGGAAAGGGCAACTGACCCACGCAACGTCCAGGTAGTCCTTGAGACCTACTCCTGTTCTTCGAAACTCGCGCTTCGCCGCCTCCCGCTTCAGTCGGGTGTACGTTTCCGGTTGGCAGGTAGTGAACCACTGCTTCGCCAACAGGTTGGTGTTCCGATAAAGGGAGCACGCACGCTGGAACAATGCGCCGCCAACAGTCCGGATGACATCTAACTCGTGCTCTGTGAAACAAATCAGTCGCCTGTCTTGCTTCTCGCACAGAGATACAAGGTCCTCAAGATAATCCCCCAGATTGCCTGTAGCCGCCCTTTCGGTCCCGTCTCGCGCCGCCCCGAAGAATGTCTCGTCAAATACGGTCCACGCGAAGTCGGACTCACCGATGAGGCGGCCAGCCAGTACCGGCGGACCCTCAAGGTGGCCCTCGAAGTCAAGGTAGACTCCTCGCCTGGCCTCCTGTGGTGTGATCACGATTGGATAGGGCCTCGCCATATATCCTCCCACCGTCAATTTAGGCGGACTAGCCATTTGAGCACGGGTGTCGATCAGCGCGCAGCCCCCCGAGGAGCCCGCAATCCCAGATCGACCCCACCCTCGGCCGCAGCACCCGCTTCCGGAAGTCCTGCGGAATGGACTTCGACCATTCGCCGCGGAACTCGGTCTCGATCACATCACCGGCGTGAGACGCACACCACGCGTCCCTGAGATCCGGGTCGATCTGCAGCCGATCGAGGATGTGGCCCATAACCAGGCGCATTGGCGACACGATGGGTCCGGGCTGGGTGAAATGGGCAATTCCGGTCGCACCCCATTCATGACCGTTCCACCGGTAGATCCAGTCGGGATTCTCGATGAAGCCCTCGTAGGTCAGCGCTCTCATGAGCATTGCGGCTCCTCTCTGCTGGCTGGTGTCATCAAACGGCCTGAGTTCTGCCGCCCTCGATCCGTCATCTGAAACTGCCAGATCCGTCCGACACCACAGCAAGCCTTTACGGCTTGTGTGTGTCGCGGCTGTCAGAGGTGCCGTGCATTGTCCTGGTTGCAGGGATCACGTGCCGCCGGAGGACCGATTTGGATTGGACATACCTGCTGCTGGAATGGCTGGTCGTGAACGCCCTGCGGAAGGGCAGAGACGGGCGGCGTCCGCAGTCCACTTGTCCGGAGCCTCTGTATCCCGAGCCGCAGCGCCTCCAGATCCTGCGCAGTGCCCTGGAGTCCGGCGCAGCCGTCCACATCGTCTACTTCTCGGCCTCTTCAGGTCAGGAAACGGAGCGGGTCGTGACGCCCGAGGCTCTGTGGCAGGCGCAGGCGGGGCAGTGGCTGCTGACGGCCCAGGATCACCTGGGGGCGAGCGCCGGACGTTTCGGGTGGATCGGATCAGAGAGCTGGCCGAGGCGCCCGCCCTTCCCGACCTTTCGATGATGAAGTGCTGAGCCTTCTGATGACCCTCTGAGACGACCGTTCGAACCGGGAGTGCCCCGCCACCGTCTCCACCCCGGCTTGGGCTTATAGCAAAATTGCGATATAGTTGGAGGGGGCAGAATGCCGAGGACCCCCGTTGAGCCGCATGCCTCGCCAAGCACGAAGGAGACTGATGTCCAAGCCCAGGAAGACCGCGACCGCGCTCGAGATGCTGGAGCGCCTGTTTGGAGATGATGCCGAGCTGCGCGCCCTGGTCGAAGAAGAGCGTGTCCACGCGCAGGTGGCTCGCGAGATCTACAGACTCCGCGCCAGCCGTGGCCTCACCCAAGCACAGCTGGCCCGGAAAGTAGGCACGAGTCAGTCGGTGATCGCGCGGCTGGAGGATTCCGACTATGAAGGTCACTCCCTGCGCATGCTCCGGCGGATTGCCGAAGCTCTGGATGCCTGTCTCACCGTGCGCCTCGTTCCCGAGGAGGCCCTCGCGGCACATCGACGGTGACCGACCTTGTTGCTGCGGGCCGGATGGTGCCAGCACACGCACTGTCGCACCCCCCAATCTAACCTCCCCTTCCGGCCGGCTGCTCGTTTACGTCTCGTTGATCTCAAACAGCCACTCTCTCCAGGCCGCTTCAAGCGCGGCATATATGCGATTGACAGCATATACCGTACGCTGCATACTGGAGGTGGTGGGTGGCCTGGTCGGTCGAGGCGACGGACGAATTCGGCGAGTGGTGGGAGAACCTCGACGAACAGGCGCGCGACGCCGTAGATGTGGTTGTCGATATGCTGGAGGAGCTGGGACCGCGCTTACCGTTTCCGTACAGTTCCGCCATCCGCGGTTCGCGCCACGGCGGACTTTGTTCGACAAGCACCTCGAGAATCTGAAAGGCGGTGCGTGAGTGGCCAAGAGCTTCGAAGAGTTGCGAAAGCAGATTCCCCCCGAACGCCGCGCCCGCAGTCGTCGCCGAGCG
>JBDHBK010000194.1:0-4832 GCA_039592635.1 Gemmatimonadota bacterium | reverse complement strand
CACCAACAACGTGGACCACTGTGCGCGACTGTGTCACTCGCCGTCGGTCGCCGGCCTGGTGCAGAGCTTCGGCAGCGGGGCGATGACGAGTTCGTCGAAGGATCTCGGCGACGCACGCTGCACCCTGGCCATCGGAACCAACACGACCGCTGCGCACCCGATCATCGGACTGCAGGTCATGCGATCGATCCGTGCAGGCGGCAAGCTGATCGTCGTGAACCCCCGCGAGATCGAGCTCGCGCGCTACGCCGATCTCTACATCCAGAACCGCGCGGGAAGCGACGTGGCGCTGCTCATGGGAATGATGCGCGTCATCGTGGACGAAGGCCTGCACGACCCGGAGTTCATAGAGGCGCGGTGCGAGAACTTCGAGGCGTTCCGGGAATCGCTCGCGGACTACGATCAAGTGTCAGTCGAGGAGAAGACCGGCGTGCCCTTCGCGCTGATCGCCGAGGCGGCGCGCATGTACGCCGAGAACTCGCCGGCGGCGATTCTCTACGCGATGGGAATCACCCAGCACACGCACGGAACGGACAACGTGCTGGCCACGAGCAACCTCGCCATGCTGACCGGCAACGTCGGCCTGCCCTCGGGTGGCGTGAATCCGCTGCGAGGCCAGAGCAACGTGCAGGGGGCGTGCGACATGGGGGCGCTCCCCAACGTCTATCCGGGTTACCAGAAGGTCGATCTTCCCGAGGTGAAGGCGAAGTTCGAGAAGGCGTGGGGCGTCGAGCTCGACGATGTTCCCGGCCTCACCCACCTCGAGATCCTGGCCGGCGTCACGGCCGGGCCGATCCGGGCGATCTACCTGGTCGGAGAGAACCCCGCCCTCAGCGAAGCGGACGCCACGCACGCACGCGAAGCGATGGACAAGGTGGACTTCCTGGTGGTGCAGGACATCTTCCTGACGGAGTCAGCGGAGTACGCGGACGTCGTGCTGCCGGCGGCGAGCTTCGCCGAGAAAGACGGGACCTTCACGAACACCGAGCGGCGCGTGCAGCGGGTACGGAAGGCAATCTCGCCGGTGGGCGATTCCCGGTCCGACGCCTGGATCACCTGCGCGATCGCCGAGCGCATGGGCGAGCCCGGGTTCGATTTCGAGAGTTCGGACGAGGTGATGGCCGAGATCGCCTCGCTGACGCCGAGCTACGGCGGAATCACGCACGACCGGATCGAACAGGTCGGCCTGCAGTGGCCCTGTCCGGACGCCCAGCATCCGGGGACACGGTATCTCCACGCCGAGACGTTTCCCCGCCCGAATGGACGGGGTCGGTTCTTCCCGCTCGAGTACCGCCCGCCCGACGAGGAGCCCGACGCCGAGTATCCGCTCGTGCTGACGACGGAGCGGAGCCTGTACCACTATCACACGTCGACGATGACCCGCCGCGTGCCGGGACTCGAGACGCTACGCCCGGAGGAACTGGTGGAGATCCACCCGCGCGATGCGGTGGCGCTGGCCATAGCCAGCGGTGACCGGGTGCGGGTGACGTCGAGGCGGGGCGAGGTGGAGGCGCATGCCCTGGTGACGGAGGTCTCGCCGCCTGGCACCATCAGCATGACGTTTCACTTCCACGAGGCGCCGACGAACGTGCTCACCAACGCCGCGTACGATCCGGTGGCGAAGATCCCGGAGACCAAGGTCTGCGCCGTCCGCGTGGAACCGGTCTAGTCCGCTTCCTCTTCCCGCAGGCGCTTCACGGCCGGACAGTCGGCTGGCCGCAGCGGAGTTCCTTCCCGCACCGACTCGACGAGCGCGTCGCAGTGCGAGGCTTCGTCTGCAGAGCCGGGCCGGCACATGATCCCCTCCGCACCGTGAACCAGTGCCTGGTAGCAGGCCTCGCATCCCTCTTCGGAACGAGGAGAGAAGAAGACGACCCGATGGTCGCCGGGTGGGAGACGCTCGGTGAACAGGTACTGGAGTCCACCCGCCTGGAAATCGGCGACGATCACGTCAGGGTCGGCCTCGTAGATCCAGTACGCGTCCTTGTCCGGATCGGTAGAGACGCCGACGACCTGGATCGCCGGATCCTCCCTGAGCTTGTGCGCGATGGCGTGGCCCAGGTTCCGTTCGGGAACGAGGACGAAGGTGCGGACAGGGTCCTGCTGGTCGACGGTCATGCGAAACCTCCTGTCCGATTCTCGGTCCGGTCGCGGAGGTCCGCAAGGTCAGCAGGCCGTGCGCCTCGAGATCACCGGCTTCGAACATGCGCCCCAGTGTACAGTTCACTACAATCGGGTATCCCCCCTCACCTGCTCACCTGGGATGGAGGAGGCCCCGGTGTCATTCGGAATCCGGCGGATCGCTGCACGGAGTTCACTCGCGACGGTGGTCGCGATCTCGTCACTCACCTTCACGCCCGCCGCCGCCCAGGAAGCGGATGATCGACCGGCCGTGCTCGTCACAGGGACCAGTTCCGGAATCGGCCAGCGACTGACGGAGGTCCTGTCACAGAATGGCTTCTTCGTCTACGCGGGCGCCCGCAAGCCCGCCGACCTTGAACGTCTGGACGCGATGGAGAACGTGAAGTCGGTTCGCCTGGACGTAACGATCCAGAGCGAGATCGACGCCGCCGTGGAAGTCGTTCGCTCCGAAGGGCGGGGACTGTACGGGCTCATCAACAACGCGGGCGTGGCCGTCATTGGTCCGCTGATCGAGCAGCCCGAGGAGGATCTGGACTTCATCATCGACGTCAACGTGATGGGCCCCTACCGGGTGACGAAGGCGTTCGCCGACCTGCTCATCGAGAGCGGGGGCCGGGTCCTCACCGTGACATCGATCGCCGGGATTCTGAGCGGCCCCTTCAGCGGGCCCTACAGCATGACGAAGCACGCGGTGGAAGCTTACACGGATGCGCTGGCTGCCGAGATGGGCCAGTTCGGCGTGGCGGTGGCCGCCGTGGAGCCCGGGAACTACAAGTCCCAGATCACGGCCTCGATGGTCCGGCGCATGAATGAGGCCGGTTATTCGGCCGAAGGCTCGAGGTACCCTTCGATGCTCGACCTCGTCACCGGCCCTGTCGATCGATCCCAGTACAAGGAGCCCGATGAGGTGGCTCAGGCAGCCCTGGACTTTCTGACCAGTGATTCGCCCAAGCGGCGATACATGGTGGTTCCGAATCAGGTGGAGGCCGAGATCACCATCCGGCAGGCCCTGCGGGAGGCGGTACAGCTAAACGAGGGACAGCCCTACACGTACTCCCGCGACGAACTGGTCGTGATGCTGGACGAGCTATTGGAGCAGACGCGACCGGCAACTTCGGGGTCAGATACGCAGTCCGAATCGTCTTCGGAAGTCGGTCTGCACGAGGCGGCATGGAGTGGTGACGTGGAAGCGGTGCGCGAGCTGATCGAATCGGGGGCGGATCTGAACGTCAGGGAGCCGGCCGGGGGGTCGAGTCCGCTGATCACCGCAGCGACTTTCGGTCAGGCCGAGGTGGCCAGGCTGTTGATCGAGGCCGGAGCCGACCTGGACCAGCAGAACAACGAGGGATCGACCGCGCTCATCGCGGCGGCGTTCTTCGCGCGGGAGGAGATCGTCGCGGCGCTGTTGGATGCCGGCGCGGACAAGAGCATCCGCAACAACGCCGGATCCACGGCCCTCGACACGGTCACGCCTCCGTTCGAGGCCGTGCGGGACATCTACGACTTCGTAGGCGCGATGCTCAGACCGTACGGGTTGGAGCTGGACTACGAGCGCATCGAGGCGACACGCCCGACGATCGCGGAGATGCTGCGATAGCGCGGCGCTCCTTCCCCAACTTCGTCGAGGAGGAGCTCCGGAAGGTAGCTATCCTCCAAGCACCTCGCGGACGGCGCGGTGTGCCTCGCCGAAAGAGGCCTCGGCCATGGCGTTGTTCGCCGCATCGCAGTTGGCGATAGCAATGCGGCCGAAGGGTTCTCGGCCGCGCAGCCACGGACGCTCCCGTACAGGCCATTCGCTGGTCCAGGCTACTTCCCCGGTGGTGGGGTCGGAGTAGAAACCGTAGCCGTGAGGCCAGCGGTTGACCGTGATCGCCTCGATGTCCCGGGCCGGGTCGAACCCGCCGCCGCCGAGCATGCGTGCCAGCTGATCGCGGACCTCGCGTTCGAAAACCTCGAAGGGCGCGGCCTGCAGTTCCCACATGCCCCTTTTCCACTGCTCCGGCGCGGGCAAGCCCGGATACGTCGGGATCCGGTACAGCTGCAGCACCATCGGCTCGTCCGGCGTGCGGGGGCTGCGATATTCACCCATGCTGATCGGGTCGGCCAGGCCCACGCTGTCGTGATAGCTCCCGGGGCAGAACGCCTGGTTCAGCCCCAACCGCTCGAATGCCGTCCAGTTCCGGATCAACACGCTGGAGTAGACTTTGGGGGCCTTCAACGCGTAGGACAGAGCCTCGCGCTGCGCCCCTGGGAGCTCGGGGCACACGTACGGAATCATGGCGTTGTAGCAGGCGAGCACGCAGGACCGGCCTCGCACCCGCCCCGCCTTGCCGGCGCGAACGTACGTGACCTCAACCTGTCTCGAGCTCTCGCCGCTGCCCACGTGTCGCACGCGCACGGCCGTGCTGCGCAGCCGGACCCGAACGGGTGCGCCGTCCCGGTCGAGCTGCCCGTAGTCGAACGGCGCCATCACGATGTCTTCGGCGCTGCCGCCCGGTGCGGCGGCGGGAATCATGCTTCGCACGAGCAAACGCGCGATCGAGGCGCTGCCATCGGGAAAGCGGAAGTACTGGTCGCTGGTCGGCGTGACGACGGGAAACACCCCTTCGCTCGGTCCCGAGTCGGGGAATCCCATGCCCTGGAAGCCGGGGAAGCCCGTCATCCGGGCCATCTCCGCCGGTAGCGCGTCA
>JBDHBK010000193.1:0-4838 GCA_039592635.1 Gemmatimonadota bacterium | reverse complement strand
CGGGCCCGCAAGCAGCTCCAGCAGCAGCGTGGCCGCCCCGCCCACAAGGGCGGCCAGCAGAAGTGCCTGCATGACCACGTCCCCAGCTGCTGCCCGATCGCCGCGACCCACCGCCCGTGCCACCAGCGGCGTGGTACCGTACGCCAGGAAGTTGAACACCACGAACGTCATGGCGAAGATCGACGTGTTCACCCCGAGAGCGGCCAGGGGTACGACCCCCAGGCGGCCCACGAACACCGTGTCGACCATGGACACCAGGGGATCCGCCGCCAGGGCCCCGAGAGCCGGGATGGCCAGGCGCGCGATGTCTCTGTCCAGGCGAGCCGAGATCGAGGAACGCATGGCGGTGTAGATACTCAATACCCCTCGAGGCCCACAAGGAGAGCGATCGGGATGGAATCCCAACCAACTGCGCCCGCGTAGTGTCCATGGTGTTGGAGATCCGTCTGAATGCAATCGCTCATGACGAGAAGAGAGGCTGTATGAACGACCTGGAGTGGAAGCCCACCTTACGACCCTGGCGAGTTGTCGGGATGCTGACCCTCGGGCTGGCCCTCGCCGCCGGCAACGCCCCGGCGCAGGATCGCACGATCACCGACGACGAGTGGTGCGACGGAGACAACGGACACGACCGCGTGTCACTGTGCGAGGTCCGTGAATGGACCGTCAGCGCGCCAGGTGATCTGGCCGTGAACGCAAAACCCAACGGCGGGATCTCGGTTGAGGCATGGGACCGGAACGAGATGCAGGTTCGGGCCAAGGTCCACACCTGGGGCGAGTCCGACGCTAGCGCTCGCGAGACTCTCGGTAGCGTCGATCTGACGGTCGGCGTGAAGATCTCCGCCGAGGGACCGAAGTCGAAGAACAAGGAAGGCTGGTCGGTGAGCTACCGGATCATGGTCCCCAGGAACACCGACCTCGAGCTGGCCAGCACAAACGGGGGGATCACGATCGACGGAATCCACGGTGAGTTGCGATTTCAGACCACGAACGGTGGGATCCACCTGGAGAACGTAGGTGGCGACGTCGAGGGCCAGACCACGAACGGCGGAGTGCATGTCGCGCTGACGGGCGACACCTGGGCCGGCAAGGGAATGGTCGTGAAGACGACCAACGGTGGGGTGAAGCTCTCCGTTCCGAGCGGCTACTCCGCGCACCTCGAGACGGCGACGACCAACGGCGGCATGAATGTCGGCTTCCCTGTGACGGTTCAGGGGAAGATCGATCGCAAGCTGTCCGTAGACCTCGGCGATGGAGGTCCTACGCTGAAGATCACGACCACGAATGGCGGGGTGCGGATCAACGAGAGTTGATGCCCGTGGCGAAATGCCCGCAGGACGACCAGAAAGCCCGAGCCGACCTCGAAGAAAGGCATGACGTGCCACCGTGGATGACGCCGGGACGGGCGCTGGATCTGCACCGTCCCGGCTGATTGATCTTGCGACATAACACGCTTTGAAATAGTCAGTTAGGGGTTTTCGCCGTGGGCGAGACCGTGCCCCGTGAGCGAGAAGGGAAGCGGCCTTCGAGACACGGTTCAACCGCTGGCTCCCGCTTTGCACCTCAGACGGGCCGAGGCCGGGAGCGGCGTTACCCGGGCCGCACGCGGGAGCACATTCTAAGAATAGAGCCGGTCAGTGCCCCGGAAGCGCCCTCCCGGACCTCACCAACCTTCAGTGACTGCCACCCACCAGCCAGCACCCGAGAGCGATCCCGTTAAGTCTCGCTTGCGCCGATTCGGAGCGTGATGGAATGAGGATCGGTGCGGATCCTCCGACCACTACGTGAGCCGGTTCAACCGGGACGATGTACTCGACGGCCTTTGCGGCGATGTTCGCTGCCTCGAGCGTCGGAAAGAGCAGCACATCGGCTTTCCCCTCGACAGGGGATTCGACTCCCTTGAGTCGGGACGCCTCTTCCGACAGGGCGAGGTCCATGGCCAGGGGCCCGCCGACGATGCAGTCCGCGAACTCTCCGCGCTCCCACATCTTCTGAAGCTCGGCCGCATCCTCGCTTGCCGGAAACGTGGGTGACGGGGTCTCGACGGCCGACAGGATTGCGACGCGTGGCAGTGACACGCCCAGCCGGCGAAACAGCCTCACGGCGTTCAGCAGGATCTGCGACTTCTGATCAAGAGTGGGAACCGGCGTCACTCCTCCGTCCGTGATTCCCACCAGTCTCTCAACGCCGGTCACGGCGAACGGAAACAGGAACACATCGCTCAATACCCGGCCCGCGCGGAGTCCGGCGCCGCGCTCGAGTGCCGCGTGCATGAGCGCCGCCGTCTTGATAGAGCCCTTCATAAGAACGTCGGCGGCTCCAGACCGAACCAGTCGCACGGCCAGCCGGGCGACCTCGGCTTCCGTTCCGGCGTGGACGAACTCGAATCCATCCGCGGCAATGTCGTACTCCCGAAGCCGCTCCCTGACGCGGGCCTCGTCTCCCACGAGCACGGATCGCGCGATCCCCGCCTGGCGTGCAGCGGCCACCGAGCGAAGGGTCGGCTCGCCGGTCGGGTCCGCCACGGCGATCGAGCGCATCCCGCCGTCCGCGGCTCGAGTCCGGAGCTCCGAGAGAGACCGGATCATGGGGTGATCCCCTCGCCCGCCGTTCGGAGCACGACTTCACGGCCGGTGCCGAACGCCGCCACGTTCAGCTCCCTGAAACGCGGCCTGAACGCCGTGGCGATCGTCTCGAGCCAGGTGGTCTCCGGAATCTCGGGCGCGAGGACCGAGTAGGCGCCCAGCATCACCATGTTGGCGGCCTTTTCCTCGCCTAGCTCCCGCGCGATGTCCAGCGCCGGGAGAAAGATGGCCCGGCCGACCCTCTCCTCACAGACGCCTCGCGGATCGTCGGGGTAGGCCACGGTGAGCTCCCCGACCGGTGCAGGCGTAATTCGCTGCTCGTTGGCGAGCAGTATTCCGTCGCTGCGCAGGGCATGCAGGTGGCGCAGGGCCTCCAGCATTTCCAGTGAAACCAGGATATCGGCAGCGCCTCGAGCGATCAGCGGGGAATGAACACGCGTGCCATACCGTACCTGGCTGACCACGCTACCACCACGCTGCGACATACCGTGAACCTCACTGCGGCGTACGTCGAAGCCCCGGGCAAGAGCGGCTTCCGCGATCACGCGACTGACCGCGAGCACCCCATGTCCTCCCACACCGGTAAGGAAGACGTTGCGGGGGCGCTCGAGTTCATTCACGAGACGGACTCCGGCGTGACGGCCTCGTGTCCGTGAATTCGCAGCCCGCAGAACGGGCACAGTTGCACGCACAGAGCGCAGCCGGAGCACACGGCGGGATCGATCACGGCCTGACCGCTCGAACCATCGAGGGCCGGACACCCCAGTTCGAAACACGTTCCGCAGCCCGGACACTCGATCTCGAGCTCGGCCGGGTCCGCGATCGGCGTGCGATCGACGAGCCTGCATACGGCGCGACATACGATGACGGAAGGTTCGTCCGCCGCCAGCTCTTCCCGGATCGCCGACTCCAGGGCCTCGAGGTCGTACGGGTCCGCCTCGCGCACCCGTCGCACGCCGATGGCGTGGCAGACAGCGACATAGTCCAGCGCTATGGCCGAGTCGCCCTCCGCCGTAACTCCAGTGCCCGGGTGCTCCTGGTGACCCGTCATTGCCGTCGTGCCGTTGTCCAGCAGAAGCAGGGTGCCGGAGCTCCCGTTGTAGACGGTGTTGATGAGGCCCGTGATGCCCGAGTGGACGAACGTCGAATCGCCGATCACTCCGACGACCGGTCGCGTGTCCCCCGCGGCCCGCAGCGCGATCTCCATCCCTTGCGCCATGCCTACACTGGCCCCCATGCACAGGCACGCGTCCATCGATTCGAGCGGCGGGAGGGATCCGAGTGTGTAGCATCCAATGTCGCCCGTGACCGCGACACCCATCCGTGACAGGGTGTAGAACACTCCCCGGTGACCGCACCCGGCGCACAGGACGGGTGGCCGCAGCGGAAGCGACCCTTCGACCGGTTCGATGCCTGCGCCTGCCGGTTCGATACCAAATCCCTTCGCGACACGATCGGGATCCAGTTCACCGGTGATGGGAAAGATCTCCTTTCCTGCAGGGTGCAGGCCGAGCGCCCGTACCTGCTCCTCGAGAAACGGATCCAGCTCCTCCACGACGTAGAGTTCGTCGACCCCCGCACCGAACTCCCGGATCAACTGTCGGGGAAGGGGGTGGGTCAGGCCGAGTTTCAGGACGGATGCCTTCGGCAGGACCTCGCGTACGTACTGATAGGCGATTCCGCTGGTGATGACGCCGATCGTACGATCGCCCCACTCGATCCGGTTGATGGACCGCTCGCTGTTGCCGAATTCCTCGAGCAGCGCAAGGCGCTCCTCGACGGCTTCGTGCCTCGCCCGGGCGTTGGCGGGCAGCAGCACGTTCTTGCGGAAGTTCCTCTCGTAGCCGGGGCGCAGCACCGGTTCGTACCGGGTGTTCGGGTCCAGCTCCACCGGTGACATGGAGTGGCAGGTTCGGGTAGTCACGCGCAGCATCACCGGCGTATCGAATCTCTCGGAGAGTTCGAAGCCCAGGGCCACGAAGTCCATGGCCTCCTGGCTGTCGGATGGCTCCAGGAGCGCCACCTTGGCGGCCCGCGCCAGGTGCCGGTTGTCCTGCTCGTTCTGAGACGAGTGCATGGCTGGATCGTCCGCGGACACCAGGATCAGCCCTCCGCCCACACCCGAGTAGGAGGCGCTGAAGAACGGGTCCGCAGCCACGTTCACACCGACGTGCTTCATGGCGCACAGAGCCCGTCCGCCCCCCAGGGAGACCCCGCAGGCCACCTCGAGGGCCACCTTCTCGTTGGGCGCCC
>JBDHBK010000192.1:0-4839 GCA_039592635.1 Gemmatimonadota bacterium | reverse complement strand
CCTACAGCGTGGGCGAGACCCTGATCCTTCTTCGTCGGTATGACGAGGCCGAGCCGTGGTTGCGCCGGGCGATGGAAATCCGTCCCGATTTCGTATATCCGTATCAATACATGAGCATGGTGAGTGTGCGGGCCGAGGGCGACACGGCCGGAGCGCGCTTGTGGTTGGAGCGGATAAACGAGCGCGGTCTTGCGGATGACACCGGCGAGTTCAACCGGGTCGACCTGGACCTCCTCGTAGTTCGTCCGGGGTCGGAGAACCTGGAGGAGAACCGGCTGCGGGTACTCGAGACCATCCGAGGTTTCGACGGGCCACTCAACAACCAGTTCCGTTACGTGCCGTTAAGCCTGCTCTCCGGTTTCGTGCGGCGACAGATGGGAGATCCGACCGGGGCCGTCGCCGCGTTTGACTCTGCGCGGACCGAGCTGTCGGCGCTGGTGACCGAGAACCCGGAGGAGCCGGCGTACCATAGTTCGCTGGGGCTGGCGCTGGCGGGCCTCGGACTGGATGACGAGGCTATCGCAGCCGGCCGGGAAGGGCTCCGCCTGATGCCACCCGAACTCGAGGCGTGGCGCGGGAGCCATCGGTTGGCGGATCTCGCGCGCATCTACGCGATGACCGGCCGGCACGACGAGGCGATCGAGCAGCTTGAGCACCTCATGTCGATCCCCTCGGACATGTCGGCGTGGGAGCTGCGGCTCGATCCGACGTGGGACGCGCTGCGGGGCGACCCGCGGTTCGAAGCCCTGACCGCCATCGACTGAGGACCGCCCGAACACCAACCGCAGGATCCACTCGAGGAGTGAACCGTGTCCCTCAAGTTGAGCGTGCACCAGGAAGATTGGATTCCCACCGTACCCTTCCGGATCTCCAACGCGGTATGGCACTCCTTTCCGGCGATCGTGGTCGAGTTGCAGGACGGCGACTTGGTGGGACGAGGAGAAGCTGAAGGCGTCTACTACTTCGACGAGACCCCCGAGGCGATGATCGCCCAGGTCGAAGAGGTGGCGGGGGAGGTTGAGGCGGGAGCCACTCGCGCGGACCTGCTCGAGCTCATGCCGCCTGGCGGCGCACGCCACGGATTGGACGCGGCGCTGTGGGACCTGGAGGCCAAGCGTTCGGGAAAGCGTGCCTGGGAGCTGGCCGGCCTGCCTCTGAAGGAGATCGTCACCGTCTACAGCATCGGCCTCGAGGACGAGCCGGAGGGACAGGCCGAGAAGGCAGCGGCGGCGACCGAGCAGCCGGTGCTCAAGGTCAAGCTCGGCGCGGACCGGCCGGTCGAGCGGATCGAGGCGATCCGTGCCGTGCGGCCGGACGCCACCATCGCGATCGACGCCAACCAGGGCTGGAGTCTAGACCAGCTCAAGGAGGTAGCTCCCCGCCTCCAGCGGCTCGGCGTGTCCATGATCGAGCAGCCGCTACCGCGAGGCGCGGACGAGGAGCTGGAGGGCTACCAGGCTCCACTGCCGCTGTGCGCCGACGAGAGCTGCGTCCATGGAGGGGAACTGGAACAGGCCGCCAGTCGATACCAGATGATCAACATCAAGCTCGATAAGTGCGGGGGACTCACGCACGGTCTCGAACTCGCGCGCGCTGCTCGCGAGCGCGGTCTCGGGCTGATGGTGGGGTGCATGTGCGGCACCTCGCTCGCCATGGCCCCGGCCTTCGTGGTGGGGCTCCTGTGTGACTTCCACGACCTGGACGGCCCGCTGCTGCTCAAGAACGACCGGGCCTTCGGAATGGCCTTCGATGACGGCGTGGTCGGACCTCCCCCGTCCAGGCTGTGGGGATGATCGACCAACCGCTACAGCTATCGGCGGTATTCCTTGGGCTGGTCCTGCTCTCGGTGTGGCTCGACGCGCGGTACGCGTGGGCCCGCAAGATCTCGCCGGTGGTTCTGATTCTGTTCTTCGCGGGGCTGGTCTCCAATGTCGGGCTCGTCACGGACCGCTCGCCGTTCTACGAGGGGCTGGCCGGGTTTACAGTGCCTTTCGCCGTGTGCCTCATCCTGTTCACGGTCAACCTGGCCGACCTCAAGAAGACCGGCGGCCCGCTGCTCGCCGCCTTCGCGATCGCGTGCGTCGGGACCATCATCGGTGTGCTCTCGGCGGGACTGCTCGTGGATTCGCAGCTGGCCAGGGTGCTCGGGGACGACACGTGGAAGCTGGCCGGACCCTTCGTCGGCACATACACCGGCGGAAGCCTCAACTTCTTCGCCCTATGGGACGGCCTCGAGATCGGCAACCCGGATCTCTTCGCGGCCGCCAACGCCGTGGACAACCTGACGCTGTTTCCCCTGTTCGCCGTGTGGGTTCTGGTCCCTGGCTGGCTCGGCCGCTACTTCCCGGCCGGAGAACGGTGGGGGACGATTGGGGCGATCGATGAGGTTGAAGAACCTGAAGCGTCTACCGAGTTCAAGATGCTCGACATCGTCCTCCTGGCGTTCGCCGCCCTGGCCATCATGGTCGCGAGCGAACTGATCAAGAAGTACTTGATCGCCGGTTTCATGCCGAGCTTCCCGACTATCCTCATCGTGACGACGCTGGCCCTCATCCTGGCCCAGTTCCAATTCATCGGACGGCTGCAGGGGGCCTTCGAGATGGGCAATCTCTCGTTCTATCTCTTCTTCTGCGCCGTGGGCGCGATGATCAACGTGAAGATGGCCATCATCCTGTCGCCGATTCTGTTCATCTACGTGATGATCATGGTCGTCGTGCACCTGGTCTCCGTGTACGGAATCGGCCGCCTTTTCCGCCTCGACATCCGCGTGCTCACGATCGCTTCGGCGGCCGCCAAGACCGGACCGCCCTCGGTGATCGCGCTGGCCAACGTGCACGGATGGAGGACGCTGGTCCTGCCGGGAGTGGCGATGGGGCTGCTCGGCTACGCGGTGGGGAACTACCTCGGCTTCGGCGCCGCATACGCAATGAAGGCGATCCTCGGGCAGTAGGACCTTCGCCCGTCTGTCTGTCTCTACGTGCCGGACTGCTCCAAGGCTTCCGTCGCGCCGGTAGTCCCGGCAGAGACCGCGGCACGATTGCGCAAGCGCCTCCAGTGAGCGTTCGCCATCTCGTGTTTCTGCGGCAGGTCGCCAGACATCAGGTCCCGGGCCAGCTCCCTCCGGGTTTCGTCGCCGATCGCCCCCGACGCGACGATCTCTCGTCCTGCCTGGCGCAGCGTATCGAAGTAGTCCCCGAACAGGCCGGCGAGCGCCTTCAAACGAAGTGGTTCGGCGAACGGTCGGAGGATCTCTCCCGAGACCTCCATACCATGCATGCGGGCGATATGGCGAAATGTGTACACCAGGGCGTCGAAGTTGTGGAAGCCCGGAAAGCCGCACGGAGACACGAGCACCATGCGACGAGGCTCCGGTCCACGGGCCGGGTGTCCGGATGCTCCCTCCACGTGAGCACTGGGAACAAGCCACGGCTCGTAGCGGGGAAGCAGCCGGTCGAGGAAGGTCTTCATGAGGCCTGTCATGCAACCGTGATACACGGGAGTGCCGATCACCACGAGGTCGGCCGTGCTCCATGCCTCGAGGCCGCGCTCCATACCGTCGCTGTGAATGCACCGGCCGGGTGTCTGCACCCAGCAGGAATAGCATCCGATGCACGGTTCAAGTTTCAGGTCGCGCACGCAGATCGACTCCGTCTCCGCCCCCGCCTCCCGCATCCCGGCGAGTAACGGATCGAGGAGCTGCGAGGTAGCCCCGGCACCGGCGCGTGGGGAGCCGTTGAGGGCCAGGACTCGGAGAGGCCGCATCAGAAACCCAGTGCGGCGGTGACGAGCGCGCTCACCGCGATGACGATTCCGGCCAGCGACGCGAGCCGAGCCCACCTCCGCCAGTTGTCCATGCCCTGGAATCGCAGTTGCGAAGCGATGCGTGGGAGGTGAATGGTCACCGCGATCGCCGGAATCACGAGCAGAAAGCGCGCGACGGCGAGCGTGCCAGCAGCTGCAGGCCATCGCAGGGCGGCGAGCGACAGGGAGCCCATGACCACGAACACCACACCCCACAGAAACGTGAGCATCAGATTCACGTGCAGGAAGGTGCTGTTGCTCGACAATGCCGCCGCGTGATCCCACCGGGAGTACTCGGCTGACAGGGGATTGGCCGAGTGGAGGAGCGACGAGAGCCAGATGATCCCAAGGGCGAGGCTGTCTGCCGCACCACCTCCGCTGGAGAGTGTTGCTCGCCCGGTCACGGTGAGCGACGCAGCCGCACCCAGTCCAAGGAAGAGCGCGGACCCGACTTCGAACCAGGTAGCCCCGTCATACACCGAGTGATACGCGGCCAGGATCGCGGCGAGCGGAAATGCGATCCGGAGCGCGGCTGAGATGTCGAGGCCGAATTGAGGGCCGAACCAGAGGAAAAACCATGGAACGAAAGCCACCATGAGCCAGCGGGATCCCTTGAGCGAGACCGGTCCTGGACGGCGGCGCGTCGCCGGTGCCGCTGTAGCCTCCTCGGTAGAGCGACTGAACAGCCGGTCCATGCGCATCAGCAGGGAAGCGTCGCCCCGTACCTCGTATAAACCGTCTGCCAGCGCGTCCTGACCGGAGACCTCGCCTGCGCTGATCTGTTCCCAGACTTCGGACGGAGTGGTCACGGTCAGCGTGGGCTGGTCGGAAGGGCCGAGCCCAAACCGGCAGTCCCCGTTTGCGATATCGAGGTGGTACACGCCAGGTTCGGCTCCCGACACCTCAAACTGGATGCTCGCCGCCAGATCTCCGGCCGCGATCGGGTCGAAAACCAGCGCCATTCCCTCGATCGTCTGCCTCGTGGTCCTCATTCCATCCTCCCCACGGTCTCAATGGCTGCCTCGAGCCAGTCGACGT
>JBDHBK010000191.1:0-7274 GCA_039592635.1 Gemmatimonadota bacterium | reverse complement strand
GTCCAGACTCCCGCCAGCGCGGGGTGAGTTCTAGCTTCCCTCTCCACGGTCACGCCCGAAACCCCCAACCTGAAGGCTGCAGGGATGTCGTCATACATTCGACCGGCGAGGGCACTGAAGTGCTCGTGGTTCATTCGTCCAGACCCGTAACGGTGTGGTAGCGTCCACCGAAGTGCACGAGAGGAGATCCTTGCGCCGATTGGATGGCTGCCGCCGTGACCCGCCCGATGAAAATGGTATGATCTCCGGCTTCCACGTCACGCTCCACATCGCACTCGACCCACGCCAGGACACCGGGCAGCAACGGAGATCCCCCGGGGCCGTCGGCCCACTCGACTCCTTCGAACTTCCCTCCCTTCGAGCCGGCGAACCGGTTCGCGCTGGCCATGTCTTCTGAGCTCAGGAAATTCAGGGCGTAGCGGCCCGCTTCCCGAATCGCCCCTGGCGTGCTGGCGTCTCTGCCGACGCACACCAGGACGAGCGGGGGATCCAGTGACACTGAGCACACCGCGGTCGCCGTGAATCCGCGCGGTTGCCCATCGCCGCCCAGCGCCGTGACGACCGTCACGCCGCCGGCCAGGTGTCCCATGACCTCTCGAAAGGTCTCGGGCTCGAGCGACATCACCCGTGCGCGGTGCTCAGGGAACCAGCTCCTGTCGGGGCTCCTCCAGTTCCACCACCCAGAGACCCGAGCTGAAGTCCGAAACAAAGATATTGCCCTTGTAGGGCTGTGGCCCCCAGGCGTCGGTCTTGTTCGGGTTGAGGCCTTCCGCGTCCTCCGTCATGTACCACCCGATCTCGCGCCCCTGGCGGTACAGGTCACCGCGAAGCTCTCCGGAAATGTCCACGACCCGAAGACCGGCCTGGTAGTACGCCACGTAGAGCTTGTCGTCCTCGGCCCACAGATTGTGAACACCGGCCTCTGGCACCCAGTACGTGCCCACTTCCTGCGGGCTCTCGATGTCCGTGACATCCACGACGTGAACGTGTCCGCGCGGACCGTTCACGCATTCGGAGCACCCGAAGATCTCGTCTCCGAGGAACACGTAGTTCTTGTACCGGATCGCGTGGTGCGTGTTGCCGTACGACTCGGCCCCGTGCTGGGTCCGATACTTGTACTGCGACACGAACTGCGGCTCGATGGGCGTACCGCCCTTGATCCCGGCGCCCACGTCGAGCACGACCAGGCCGTCGTCCCAATAGCTGAGGTAGGCAAGGCCGTCGAGGACCATGATATCGTGCAACGAACGGGCAGGATTCTCGACCTGCCACCGGCCCACGTTGACCGGGTTCACCGGGTCCGAGATGTCCACGATGTGCACGGCGTTCGTCCCGTTGTGCACGGCATAGACGATGTCACCCTCGATCCAGACGTTGTGCACGCCTCCCGTCAGCCCCTCGGTGAAGTGGGTGGTGATGGTCGGGTGCGCCGCGTCCGAGATGTCGAGGATGGTAAATCCGTTGCGTCGATTCGAGGCACCCTCGCTGGTGATGATGGCCAGCGTCGCGTCGGCGTTGATCTTCACATCGTTCTGCCGCCGACCGTCCACTTTGACCGAATCCGTAATCACCGGGTTCGTGGGATCCGTGACATCCCACGCATACATGGTGGCGGCGGACATCGTCCCGGTGTAGGCATAGTCCCGGCCGTCCGTGCCCTCGAACACCCAGAGATCCGTGGTCGCGCCCGCCTCCGCCGGAACGACGCCGTGCGCCTTCAACTTCACGTCCCAGCGAGGCGGACGGGGAGCGGCCGTCACCTCGGCCACCTCGGAAATGGAGCCGACCGTCGCCGTAATCCTGTAGACGCCCGCATCGTCCGCCACGAACACTCCGCGACGGTCGACCGTGGCCGCGATCTGGGCGGCGCCGACACGGGAGACGGACCACTCTACCGGAGCGCCGGGCACTTCCGTGCCGCCGCCGTCGAGTGCCCGGGCCGAGAAGTGGACCACGTCACCGGTGCGCACGCTGGTCTCGGGGGGGTCGAGCTGCAGGCGGCGGATCGGGTTGGGCACCACCCGTACGTCGGCCTCGGCTGTCGTCCCGTCCGCCTGGGCTTCAACGCGTGCGGTACCGGGCGAGACGGCGTACATGGTCCCACCGGCCCCAATACGAACGACCGATTCGTCCGAGGACGACCAGGTGATATCGGCTCCAGCGCGCGGGCCGACCTCGGACCAGGCCTCGGACGAAGCCGGGTAACGTGCCCCCGCGAACAGGGGCCCCTCGGGCAGAATCAGCTCCAGGCGGGTGACCCGGGCAGGCAGCACTTCCAGGACCGCCTCTTGGCGGAGGGTACGGGCGGGCGTGGATGCCGATGCCGGGACCTCGACGAGGATCGTGACGCGGGCTTCGCCGGGCTGTCGGCCGATGACCGTGCTTCCATCTTCCGCGATTTCGGCGGCGTTTCCGACCACGAACACCTGGCCGGATGCTCCCCTGACGCGTTCGCCGGCCGCATCGTAGGCTCCCAGCGTCAGGGCGGCCGACTCTCCTTCGCGAATCGACGTCGGATCCACGCGAACCTCCAGGCGCTCGATCCGGAGAGCGGCACGCTCTTCATCGGTCAGCTCGGTCTCGGGCAGCGTGACCTCCGGCAGGTTGTCCGCGCCCGTGGCCTCGGCCACCGTCTCCGGACGAGGCGTGGGGGCGGGCCCCTCCGGCTCTCCCTGCCGGCTCGAGCATCCCACCAGAAGAGTCACAAGCAAAAGCGACGTCACATTCCTCATCCGACCTCCATGATCCGTGTCATCTCCGTCACGCTTCGTCCACTTCCGCAAAGGGGCGGGCAAGCAGGCGATTCGTCGCGAGGAGAATCGCGATCACTACCCCGCCCTGCACCAGTACGGTTCCCACGTTGAAGCTGGAGAACGGAGTCAGCGTCGCCGCCAGGTTGTCGAGATCAACGGCCTGGCTCAACCACCAGAGCATCAGGACGATCGCTTCAAGCGCCACGAACAGCATCACGGCGCACCACCAGCGACCGATCACGATGTCGCTCCCCTCCCTGTTCACCAGGCGCGTACGGAAGCTGTTCACGCCGTATCGCAGAACGCCGACCGCGAAGAAGAGCCCCGAAAGCATGAGCCCCACGCTCCACACCCAGTCCTGGTTCCGAAAGAACTCCATCGAGAGCGCCGACGGTACACCGAACAGGAAGCCCGCGACGGCCACGATCTGGATCGCCCTGCCCCGACTTAGCCCGAAATCGATCAGCACTCGTGACGCGAGTTCGATCATGGAAATGAGACTGCTCCATGCCGCGAACACCAGCGCCAGGAAGAACAGGATCATGAACAGGTTCCCCGCCGGCATGCGGGCGAACAGCTGTGGGACCCAGATGAAGGTCAGCCCCTCGTTCCCCGCCCCCACGATCGTGTCGGCGGCCTCAGGCATGATGGCGAACGCCGTGCACAGCACCATGATACCGGCGAGCAGGGACACCGAGTTGTTTCCGAAGCCGAGCACGAAGGCGTTGAGGGTCGTGTCTTCCTCATTGCGGAGGTATACCGCGTAGGCCGTGATCAACCCCCAGCCGGCACCGGTATCCCAGGCGTTCTGGGTAAGGGCCTCCAGCCAGATCCGGGCGGAGAGCAGGTCGCTCCACTCTGGCGTGAAGAGGAACGCCAGCCCCTTTTCCGCTCCCGGCAATGTAATCGCACGAACGGCGAGTACGATCACCAGCACGAACAGGGTGGGGATCAGCACGCGGGCGGCCTTCTCGATCCCGCGGACGCCGAACGCGACGACGGCCACGCCGAGCCCCATGGCGATTCCGTGCGTCAGGACTGCAGCGCCGGAGCCAGCATATCCCTCCCAGAACAGGGTGGCCGCCTCCGGTGACGTCATCGGAATGCCGTTCGTGAGCGATCCCCACAGATAGCGGATGGTCCAGCCCATCACGACCGAGTAGTAGAACATGATCGCGGTAGCGGTGAAGGCCACCCAGGCCCCCATCCAGGCGCTGCCGCGGCCGAGCAGGCGGGCGAAGGCACCAACAGGTCCTCGGCGTGTCTCCCGCCCCATCGCGAACTCGACGAGGATCAGCGGAACCCACCACAGGAGGAGGAAGACGGCCCAGGCGAACAGGAATGAACCACCGCCGTTGCTCGCCGCAATGCGCGGAAACCGCCAGATGTTGCCGGTGCCCACCGCCATGCCGAGCATGACCAGCATGGTTCCCCAGCGCGAAGAAAAGCGCTGATTCTCGCTCACTCTCCGACCTCCGTTACGGGTCGCGGGTGTGTTCCGGGCCTCGGTTCCTGGCCCTCTCCGTCGACGACACTTTCCAGCCAGCCAAGCAGGAGACCATTGAAGCTTCCGGGCATCGACAGGTGCGAGCAATGCCCTGTGCCCGCCACTTCCTGGTACCTCGCTCCGGGCACCAGCGCCACGATCTCGTGAGACGAGGCCGGCGGCACATAGTGGTCCCGTGGACCTTTGAGGACCAGCGTTGGTGACTGAACAGAAGGCAACTCGGGCCGCAGATCGATCTTCTCGAGCAGGGCAACGCGGGCGTTCGACACGGACGACGGAACCGTTCGTGGACCCGTCCACAGGGCATAGTCCACGACCCTCTCGCTGCCAGGCGATGCGTCGTAGATCCACACTTCGAGCCGGCTCCAGGCGCGAGCCAGCAGTCGGGAAATGAGAGTGGGGAGATACCGGGTGGTGGACATCGCCAGGGGTGCCAGCACGGCTCGATTCAAGCCCACGTGATCATAGGCGATGCGTGCCAGACAGCACCAGGCCCGCCACGCGGTCGGGGTACCGGGTTGCGAACCGCATGGCGATCGAACCACCGAGACTCTGCCCGAGGAGGACGAAGCGCTCCGAATCGTGCTTGGCCAGGATATCCGCGGCTATTTCGGCCACGTCGTCGACCAGGCGGTCGAAGGTATCTTCCCGGGTGAGCTTCCGGCGGAGCGTCGCGCACACGACCGTTCGGCGCCGAGCCAGGGCCGGTACCTGGTAGCGGAATGTTTCCTTCATTCCGTCGGCGCCGGGCACCAGGAAGATCGGGGGTGCGATCGGCGCTGAGTCCTCCGCCGTCGGGTCGGTGGGCCCGACGACCACGTAGTCCACCGTTTCCCCATCCGACAGGATAAACGTCCGCTCGGGGAGCGGCGCTCCGTCGATTCCGAGGATCGGAGGGCGTACGAGACGGCGGTTTCGTAATAGGACGAGCCCTGCATATGCGACGGTGAGCAGGGCAAGCACCGGCAGGAGTGATCCCCCGGGAAGCATCAGGACACGTTCAGTTCGCGGGGCCGGCTTGCGTCGCGCCGAGCTCCGCCGGCTCGGTGCGCAGAGCGCCCGGGGATGTCCCTGCCTCGACGCGGTGCACGGGGTACAATCCGCCCTCGGCAGGACTCCCCGCATCCGTCGTTGCACCGCGATCCAACTCGCTGCCCAGCGGTGCGTCCTGCGACCACGGCTCGATCAGGGTGAACAGAAGTCGCGCTCCGGGCTGATCGGATCGGACGAGCCACGTACCTTCCGGAAATTTCCGTTCGCCTCGTACGAGCAGGGTGGAGCCATCGGGAGCCGAATCCAGGGGCAGGTCGGCTCCCAGGTCCGGGGGCAAGGTGGCGATCACGCCGATGGGATACGAGCCGACTTCCACGTCTTCGTCCCGTATGAGGCGCTCCACCTCGAATCCATGGGATGCGATGAGCTCCGCCCATTCGCGTCCCGCCGGCTCAATCAACCATGCGGCGGGCGTCGGCAGGACCATCGTCCGCCGGACGATGGGGCGCCAGCGATCCGTGGTCTGCTGCACGATCTGTCCGCGGTCGTTCCACACCAGCCAGACCAGGTTGGGGTTCTGCTCGTCCACCTCGTACCGGTGGCGCAGCGAGAGCGCGGTTGGCACCGGGTCGTCCCAGTCCAGGAGGCCTTCCGCCTGGGCCGCGGCCACCTCGAGCAGATAGCCCACGGACTGGTACAGCAGCTGGACGCGTTCGGGCAGACCGTCCACCCCACCCATCGACGCCACCCCGAGCATGATCGAGAGACTGCCCGCCAGCGACAACGCATTGCCGGCCCCGTCGGCCCCCAGTTGCCCCGGCCCGAGAAAAGACCCCTCGGGAAGCGCGTCTGCTCCCAGTAACGGCGTTCCCAGACCCTCGGATTCCCGAGAAAAGACCCCTCGGGAAGCGCGTCTGCTCCCAGTAACGGCGTTCCCAGACCCTCGGATTCAGGCTCTACCGATACGTACTCCCGGAACGTCACGGACGCGCGAGCCAGCTCATTGGCTACGTGTGGAAGCAGGTAGAATCGCCCGTAGCTGGCCAGGTCCGGGTCCACGTTCGGGTGCCTGGGCAATGCCCCCTGTACCCGGTAGACCGACGGTCCGATCTCCCGCAGCTCGACCACCAGGTGGGGACGCCACCGGGCCACGAGGTCGTGTATGCCCCTGGTGGCGGGAGAAAGAAGCCGGGAATGATCGCGCGTCGGGTCCACGCCCGACGGCTCGTCCGGAATCCACCACAGAAGCCCCCACGGATTGGCGGCCGGAACGAACGCGATCTCGAGCACGTCCAGAAGGGCCCCGATATCCCCGAGCACCAGCTCGCGAATGATCTGCAGGCTGACTTCCGGCCCCGATAGATCCTCGCCTCTCTGCCCGGCCACGACGAGAACCCGGAGTCGTTGCCCGGTCGCCGGACCCGGCTTGCGAAGTGCGGCGAGCAGCACAGGAAGGGCCGAGTCGGGCTCCACGGAACCGCCATCGACCCAGGCCAGGGTGTCCAGCGCCAGAGCGTCGAAGGACTGCGACAGCCCGGTGAGGTACTCGCCCATATCCGCAGGCGTCGTTGGAGCGAACCAGCCTCGTTCCTCTCCGGGCGTGGCCCAGTCGCGGCCGGCTTCGATGACCTCTTCCTGCCCGTATCCAACGCCCACAACGGAGAGCAGGAGACAGAGCGCGCCAGCGATCCTGATCATTCGAACGGCTCTCGAACCGCCGCGATCAGCGCGTCTGCTCCAAGGCGGTCGTTGCCCAGGGCTGTGGCCACCTCGGCCGCCGAAAACCGCAGTCCGTTCGCGAACCAGTCGCCGAGGAACGGCCCGGTCCGCGGGTTGCGGTACCAGTCCACGTCGAACCTCTCGCGCAATTCCCGGCGGAGCTGCGCGGCCAGCATCCGGCCGCGCAGGTAGCGGGCCACACCGAATCGCTGTCCGAGGCGGTCGAGGAATGAGCGTGGATCGAAGCGGAATCCCGTCGTCCCCGTGAGCCTCTCGGCCCACACCGGGCCCAGTTCGCCTGG
>JBDHBK010000190.1:0-4871 GCA_039592635.1 Gemmatimonadota bacterium | reverse complement strand
CGCGATGCGGCTGCCACCTCCATCGCCGGTTCGGTGGCCCACGCGCACAGGCCCGAATGACCCAGCTCTTCGAGCAGACGCGGGTGCCCGAACACCACCGGGCAGACCCGGCCACCGGATAGGATGCCCTCGACCGCGGCCCGCGCTGTGAGCGTGAGCGCGGCCGTGCCCTTCCAGGCCTGCGGCGTCGAAGCGACGAGCACGATCATCGGCACCTCGTCCCCGGCGGGGCCCGGGGGCAGCACGGTCCAACCTCTGGCCTTCAGCGCCTCGCGAAACAGCAAGCCGAACGGCACGCGGGCCGGCTCCTCCCGATCGTCCCAGATGGTGGCCACGCGGATGGGCCCGGCCGGATCCAGCCACGCCGGCATCTCGCCCCGGATCGTCTTCACGCAGGCGATCGATACGGCGATCGCGATCCCGTCCAGGTCGTCCGGCACCGCGACCGTCGAGCGGTCCGCGGCCGGGAAGCGGGCCAGCGTGCGGACACCCCGTTCGAGAGACTCGACCAGCCGGGCGCCTACACCCTCCGACTCCTCCGCTGCTTTCTCCACCGCAGCGATCGCCTGCGCCAGGTCCGGCGGATACAGCAGCAGGTCGCACCCGGCAGCGAGCGCTGCCACTTCCGGGGCCGCCGCGTCTGCCTGCTCCCGCACGCCGCTCATGTTGAGGGCGTCGGTGAGCACGAGACCCTCGAAGCCCATATCCGTGCGCAGCAGGCCCTCGAGGATCGCGGGCTCCAGGGTCGCCGGACCATCGGCGCCGAGCGCCGGATAGGCCACGTGAGCGGACATCATGCAGGCGACGTCGGCGGCTACCGCCCGGAACGGCGCCAGGTCCGCGTGCAGGATCTCGCGCGAAGCGTCCACGACCGGCAGCTCCGCGTGCGAGTCCGCCGTCGTGCGACCGTGTCCCGGAAAGTGCTTGGCGCAGGCGGCGACGCCCTCCGCCTGGCAGGACCCGATCCACGCTCGACCAAGCTCGGCCACACGTGCAGGATCGGAACCGAAGCTGCGGGTGCCGACGATCGGATTCCGGGCCTCGACGTCGAGATCGAGAACCGGGGCCAGCGCCAGGTTCAGGCCAAGTGCCCTCGCCTCCTGGGCTGTGGAACAGGCCGCCACCCGCACCGCCTCCTCCGCCTCCGGGTGGTGGGCGAGGGCTCCCGGGGGTGGGAACGTCGTCAATCCGCGCAGGTGCTGCCCGGCGCCTCGCTCGAGGTCCGCCGCCAGCCACACAGGCCCCGCCGCGGCCGCGAGAATTTCCTCGGCCAGCCGGCCGGCGGCCTCGGCTTCCGCCCCGAAGAAGATGAACCCGCCCGCATCCAGCTTGAGGGCGACTTCAATCCGGCGGCGGATGTCGTCCAACGAGTCCACGTCCAGCCGCAGCGCCTCCAGGAACAGGCGGCCCGCGCTCAAACGGGTACCCGCTTGCCGAGAATGCGCGGGCCCTCGGCGCCGGTCGCCCACCCGAGGTCGAGCGGAATGCCGAGCCTGTGCTGCCGGGCGAACAGGGCGAAGGCGGCCGCCTCCCTGGAGTCGCCGTCCCAGCCCAGCTCGTCCACGTAGCGCACAGGGACCGGGGCCAGGTCTTCCCCGATCCTCCGCGCCAGCTCCGGATTCCGCGCGCCACCACCGCACAGGTACACGGCGGAGATGTCGAACGGGATCCACTCGAACGCCCGCCGCACCGAGGCGGCCGTAACCTGGGTCAGAGTGGCGATCAGGTCCTCGGCGCGTGCTCCGGCGGTGCCCGCCAGCCACCGGGCCAGGGCCGGTCCCCCGAACCGCTCCCGTCCGGTGCTCCGCGGCGGGACGGTGTCGAAGAACGGGTCCGCCAGCCACGCCTCGAGGTCCGGCTCCAGGACGCGGCCAGCCGCCGCCAGACGACCCTCCGCGTCGAACGCCTGGTGCCCTCCCGTGAGGTGATGAACGGCGGCATCGATCAGGGCCACCCCGGGTCCCGTATCGAACGCCAGCGGGGCGTCTTCTGAACCGGCCTCGGGCAGGGCGGTCAGGTTTCCCATGCCGCCCAGGTTGACGATGGCGCGCGACTCGTAGCCACCGAGAAGCAGCCGATCGAAGTAAGGAGTGAGAGGCGCGCCCTGCCCCCCGGCCGCGACGTCCCGGACCCGGAAGTCCGCGACGACCGGGATGCCCGTCCGCTCGGCAATGACCGCCGCTTCGCCGAGCTGCAGCGTGGCGCCGCGGTCGGCGTCCCGGGCCGGTGTGTGCCAGACCGTCTGGCCATGGCTCCCGATCGCGGTCACGTCCCGGGCCGAAAGGTCCGCGGAGATCAGGGTTTCGCTCACGGCCGTGGCCAGGCGCTCGCCGAGATCGAAGTTGAGATCGCAAAGGCCGGCCGGAGATCCGGCCTCGAGGATCTCCCGCATGCGGTCCCGGAACGACGCCTCGTAGGTGTAGGACTCGAAGGCCACCAGGCGCGCCGGCACTGGCAGCTCAGCCGCTCCGCCGAACTCTGCCACGGCGACGTCGATTCCATCCAGCGACGTGCCCGACATGAGCCCGATGTACAGATCTCCCGCCGGACTCGTCATTCCCCCTCCTCCAGGAGCGATCGGTGCAGACGCTCGCCAATTCGCGCTACGTGCGCGTCGTCATGCTGGGCCGTGGCCCGCAGGAACTGGTAGGCTGAGAACTCCTCTGCTCCCTGCCGACCGGTCCGCTCGAGGAATTGCGGCCCCGCAGCGCGGAGGGCGGCCACCGTCGCCATCCGCTCGATACGAAAAGCCTCGACCCTCGAATCGATGCCGGCGTTCTCATCCTCGGAACCCGGTTCTGAATCGTCCTCCCAGTCGACGAATTCCAATACGTCCGCGGCCGGCCACGCCTCGATGCGGGGACGGATGGCCTCGCGCTCGTATCGAGCCAGGTGACCCAATTGCCAGGCGACGTCCGCGGTAGTGCGTCCGACGGTGGGCGCCGCGTCCTCGTCGGGCCCTCGGGCCGCGGCGGCTCGCAAAGCCGCAGGCGCGTTGGTGAGCCGATCGACCAACCTCTCCCAGTCTTCGCCTCCGCTCGGCGGGAACTCCGCGAAGTCGCGCACCGGCGAACCCGGAGGAAACCGGTGCACCATGTGACCGAGGAACCCGTCGCACACGTCGAGTCGGCGCTCGGCAGTGAAGCGTCCGACGCGCGTCTCGTGCATGGCGATCGCGGTCTTCACGGAACCGCCGGCCGCGATCAGCAGACGCCGCGCCTCCTCGCGCTCGAGGCCCGTCACGGCCGAGACCATGCGAAGGCTGCGGTCCACGAGCTTCCGGCTGACGGCGCGGAGGTCGACCATCAGGTTCCCGTATACCTTGCCGAGCCGGATCATCACGCCGGTTGAAATGGTGTTGAGGATCAGCTTGGTCGCGGTTCCGGCCTTGAGCCGGGTCGAGCCCGCAATCGCCTCGGCCCCGGTGTGCGGAGTGATCAGGTGATTGACCCGCCGGGCCGTGTCTTCGGGCGGGGGCGTACACGACAGCAATCCGGTACCGGCGCCCGCCTCGCGGGCGGCTTCCAGCGCCGCGTGGACGAACGGCGTCGTGCCGGACGAGGCGATCCCGAGCACGTAGTCCGCGGGTCCGACTCCGGCTTCGCGAATCGCCGCGGCCCCGGCCTCGAGATCGTCTTCGACTCCTTCGCGACTTCGGATCAGCGCGTCCGCCCCCCCGGCCATGATCCCCTGCACGTCGCCTGGCTCGCTGCCGAACGTGGGCGGACACTCGGAGGCGTCGAGCACACCCAGGCGACCCGAGGTACCGGCGCCTACGTAGAACAGACGTCCACCCCTCTTCATGCGCTCGGTCACCGACGCGATTACGGCGGCGATCGCCTTCTCCTGCGAGGCGACGGCGCTCGCCACGGTGCGGTCTTCCTCGTTGAGGAAACGCACGATCTCGAGGGGAGACGCGTCGTCGATCCCCGCCGTGCGCGGATTGAACGCCTCCGTGTGGCGGGAGTCCTGCAGGTCGAGGACCTGGCCTTTGTATCTTTGCCGCTTCTTCACGAGTCGGTACGTTGGCCGCCGCTGATTGTCCGATGACTTCGACGTCTCTGACGAGGAACGCCCCAAGCTAATGATGGACCCGGCAGGCCGACAGAACGCTGCGGAGCGAATCCGCGCCATCACGGCCCGGCTCGCAGAAGAGCACCCGCCGAGCCGCAAGGTGCGCCGCGATCCCCTGGATGAGCTGATTCTGACCATTCTCAGCCAGAGCACGTCGGACGCCAATTGCTACCGTGGATGGGAGGCACTGCGGGCCCGGTACCCGAGTTGGGAAGCGGTGCTGGCAGCACCGGCCGGAGAGCTGGAGGACACGATCCGGCCAGCAGGACTCTCGAAGCAGAAGTCAGGTACGATCCTCTCTACGCTGACCCGCCTGCGGGACGAGCACGGGAGCTTGACGCTTGATCATCTCGACGCTCTGGACGATGCAGCAGCGCTCCAGTACCTGACCGGCTTCAAAGGCGTGGGAGTGAAGACCGCGGCGTGCGTGCTGTGCTTCTCCATGGGGCGGGACGTGATTCCCGTGGATACCCATGTCCATCGCATCGCCCTGCGTCTCGGCCTGATTCCCGAGAACGCGAACGCGATCCGGACTCATGAGATTCTTAACGAGATCGTCCCTCCGGAGCTGCGCTACGAGCTGCACGTCCTTCTCATCGGACTCGGGCGGACGGTGTGCGGCGCACGGAGACCGCGCTGCGACGAGTGTGCTGTGTCGAGCCTGTGTCCCAGAGTGGGCACGAGGGACTGAGGCGTCCTCAGTTCCAGAGCACGAGTGCCGAAACGGCGAGGACGGCGGCGGCCGCGACGGGCACGGACCAGCGCGCCCAATTGTCGAATTTCCGTGCTCGCTCAGG
>JBDHBK010000189.1:0-9088 GCA_039592635.1 Gemmatimonadota bacterium | reverse complement strand
GAAGACATCGAGCGCGCCCTGCAGCCGTTCGGCTTCTACCACCCCTCCATCCAGTCGTCACTCGATAGCGAGTCGGATCCATGGAGGGCCAGCTTCATCGTGGAGCCGGGTCCGGCCATGCTCGTCGAGCGCCTGGACGTACGGGTCACGGGCGAGGCCGAGACCGACAGCGCCTTTCAGGCCGCCCTGGCGCGGCTCCCCCTGGCCGAAGGAGACACGCTCAACCACCCCGCATACGAGAGAGCCAGGACTTCCCTCGGTCTACTGGCAGCCGATCGCGGGTACCTCGACGCCGTCTGGGATTCCAGCTTCATCCGCGTGGACCTGGAGCAGAACCGCTCGGAGGTCGTGCTGCACATGACTTCGGGGCCACGTTTCCGTTTCGGGGAGGTGTCGATCGACCAGGAATGGGTCGACATGGACATCCTGGAGCCCCACATCGGGTTCAATCCCGGCGACCCGTTCGATACCTCATTTCTGCGTGATCTGCAGTCCGGTCTGGCCGGGACCACGTACTTCGCCAACGTCGAGATCGTGCCCCGGCGCGACCTCGCGGACGACGATCTCAGGGTCCCGATCGAGATCCACTCCACCGCTCGAAAGACGAATCGGTGGGAGATCGGCGTTGGCTACGGGACGGACACAGGTCCCCGGATACGACTGGCCACCGAGTTCCGCCGCCTCAACCGCCGCGGGCACTACGCCGATGGAGATGTACGCCTGTCGACCACCGAGCAGAGCATCACGGCTCGATACAACATCCCGGTCGGATTCCCCAATCCGTCGTTGTGGACGGTCACCGGCCGCTACGGTCGGATCGAGTGGGTGACGAGCAAGACCCTGCAGGGTTTCGTCGGACTCAGCTACGCACACCTGCGAGGGGAAGTTCGAGAGGTCTTCTCGATCCGATACCAGCAGGACGACTACACAGTCGCCGCCGACACGGGGGTCTCGCACCTCACGCAGCCCATCGCCGCCTGGACGTTCGCCGATGCCGACAATCGCCTGTACGCCACGCGGGGCATCGGGGGCACCATCGAACTTCGGGGCGCCGTCGACGGATTCGGCTCATCGGCCAGCTTCTTCCGGGCGTGGACGACCCTCAAGGCAATCCGCGGGCTGTCCCCAAAGGTCCGGAGCGTGTTCAGGGCGGATATCGGGTGGATCGGCACGGAGCAGTTCCGTGGCCTCCCGCCGTCCATTCGGTTCTTCGCGGGCGGCGATCGGAGCATCCGCGGATACGACTACCAGTCGCTGGGCCCGGTCAACGAGGACGGCCAGGTCACGGGCGGCAACAGTCTCGTCGTGGGGAGCGCGGAGCTCGAATACCGGTTCCTGGAGAAATGGTCCGGGGCCGTGTTCTTCGACGCCGGCAACGCCTTACGGGACTTCAGCGGCACGATTGCGACGGGAACCGGAATCGGCGTTCGGTGGATCTCTCCCGTGGGGCTGGTTCGCGTGGACGTGGGTTTTGGGCTGCAGAAGGAAGGCAACCCGGTCCGCCTTCACCTTTCGATCGGGCCGGACTTCTGATGGCCAGGGACACCGTGCGGTCGCGGCCTCGATGGTCCCGGTGGCTCCGACGCCTCGCCGGCGCGCTCGCGCTGATCGTCCTCCTTCTCATCGGCTTCGCCGCGTGGCTGGTCGGGACTACATCCGGCGGTCGGCTGGCCCTCTCAATGGCGCCGGGATTCCTTCCCGAGACTCTGGAGATCGAAGCAGGTGAGTTCTCGGGCCGCCTGATCGACCGTTTCACCATCGATGGCTTCGCCCTGCGCCTGCCGACGCTGGAACTCGAGGCGGATCGGGTGGAGATCGACTGGCGAGGCACCGGAATCCTGCGCAAGCGCGTACACGCAAACCGTGTGGCCGTGGAGAGTCTCGACGTGCGCCTCGTCGAGAGTTCTGCGGACTCGGTCCTGGCGTACGAAGAAGCACTCCCGGACTCGGTTCCGGCTTCGCCCAACGACGCCATTCCCCTGGATATCTCGTTCGATTCGGTCCTGGTGGCCGGAGTGACATTCACGATGAACGATTCGTTGTGGGTGACGGACGGTCACGCCGTGGCCACAGGCACGCTCGAGGACTATCGACTTCGGTTCACCGGGCGCGCTGAGCTGCCGGACCTCCCACCGGCCGACGTATCGCTGGCAGGCGCGGGGACTACGTCCAGCGTCCATCTCGACAGCCTGGACGCGCGAGTCCTGGGCGGCGCTCTGGCGGTCAGCGGCGACCTGGCGTGGTGGCCCGAGGTGACGTGGGACGCGGACGTGCGGGCGGATACGGTACTTCCGGCTCAGCTTCTCCCCGATCCGGAGCAGTGGCCGGGCTGGCTTTCGCTCGTGGCCTCGACTGCGGGGAGGCTGACGGAAGACGGAGCCCTCGAGCTCACAGCAACGGTGGACACCGTCTATGGCCAGGTGCGAGGCGAGCGGATCGATGGACACTTTGCACTCGACCTGGAAGGCGATGAGCAGGACCTGTCGTCGGCCAGCCTCGAATGGGGGCCGGCGAGCGTTTACGCGTCCGGGCGCGCCGGGACATCCATAGCCATGGAGTTCGATGCCGTGGTGCCGGAACTGGGCCTTCTGATCCCGGGTGCGAGCGGTCGGATTCGGGCTGACGGCACGGCCACGGGGACGCGGGAGGTCCCCCGTGTGCGCGCCTCTTTCGAGGCGAGCGGGATCGATTTCGAGGGTGTGGGCGTGGAGTCGGCGCGAGGAAACCTGGACCTGGACCTCGCCGGACCGCTTACCGGCACGGTGTCGGCCCGGTCTGTCTCCGTCGCTGGCCGTCAGGTGGATCGGGCGACGGTCTCACTCACCGGCCAGCGGGAGGCTCACCGATTGTCCGTGTCGGCTACGGGGCCGGGAGCGGAGCTGGACCTCCTGGCAGAGGGAGGACTCGATCCGGCGAATGCCTGGTCGGGCTCGGTAGAGGAACTCCGGTTCACCGCGGATACGATCGGATCATGGGCCGCGAGCGCCCCGTTCGACCTGTTCGTGTCCGCGGAGGAACAGCGCCTGGGACGCGTGTGTCTCGAGTCGGCCCCAACCCGCCTGTGCGCCGAGGCCGAGTTGACCGCTGGCTCGTCCCGGCTCGAAGCACTCGTGGACTCACTCCACCTGGACCGACTGGCGCCGTGGCTGCCGGAGGACGTCTCGGTGGAGGCGGTGGCGGATGCAGAGTTGGCACTCGAGATCGGGTCCACGGGCGGGGTGACGGGCCAGGCGGAGATTCGCACGAGCCGGGGCGTAACGACGCGAGAAGTCGGCGGTGAAACCCGGAGGCTGTCCTTCGAGCCGATCGAGTTGAGAGTCGCCTCAGGTCCCGACGGTCTCAACGGGGCAGTCGAGATGCACGTGGCGGATTCGACCGGTGCCAGCGTGCTGGATGTGCTCGGCCGGGTTGAGTCGCCGGTCGCCATTCGCGTTCTGGATGACTTCTCCCGACTGGGAGACCAGCCGCTATACGCGCAGCTGCAGGTAGATTCGCTTCACCTGAGTCTCCTGGCCCCGTGGATGCCCGAGGACCTCTCGGTGGAAGCGGTGGTGGATGCTGACCTGGCTGTCGAGATCGGGGCCGCGGGCGAAGCGACCGGCCAGGTGGAGCTCCGCACCAGCGAGGGTGTGTTGACGCGGGACGTCCGGGGCGAAACCCGGACGCTGTTCTTCGAGCCGATTGACTTGACCGTGTCGTCCGGAGCCGACGGTCTCAATGCGGCGGTCGCTCTGCACCTGGCCGACTCGGAGGGCGTCGAAGTACTGGACGTCACGGGCCAGGTGGAATCGCCGGTCGCCGTCCGCACCCTGGATGACTTGTCCCGGTTGGGCGACCGACCATTCTCCGGGCACTTGCGGGTCGAGGCGGACGACCTGCTGCTGCTCACCAACGATCTGCTGCCGCTGTGGGACGTATCCGGGAGTTTCTCGGCCGAGGTGGACCTCGACCTGGACGCCGATGGCAACCTGGATGGGAATCTCCTGGCAGCGACGGACTCGATGGTGCTTCGCAACACGGTCCGCGGCCAGGGCTGGACGCTGGTCGTGGATCCCGCCCGCCTGGTTGCTGACGTCGGACCGGACGGCCTGGTTGCCGAAGTGGATCTCATCGTCGACGGTCTGGATCAGAGTGAGCTTCTCGCGATATCGGGGCGAATCGACCTTCCGCGCCTTACTTCGCGGCAAGTCGACCCGAAGGAACAACCCGTCGACGGGAGCCTCGAAGTCCGCATGGACGACCTGTCCGTCATCGAGGCATTCCTGATCGACATTTCGGATGCACGCGGCGGCTTCCTCCTCACCACGCGGGTCGGGGGGACGCTCGCCGAGCTCACGGTGGATGGCGAAGCGAGGGTCTCCGATGGCTACGCCCTCATTCCAACACTGGGTCTCGAGCTCACGGATATCCAGTTTTCGGCCGCCGGACGGCCGAACGGAAACGTGGAAGTCGATGGCCAGGTGCGGTCGGGAGAGGGAACGCTCACCCTGACCGGACGCTCGGAGCGCTATCCGTCGGCTGAGACGCCGAGCGTCTTCCAGGTGCGGGGAGAACGGTTCCTTCTCATGGACATCCCTGAGGTGAACCTGCTCGCGAACCCAAGCCTGGATCTTGCGTTCGACGGTACCTCGGCGCGGTTGACCGGAAACATCACCATTCCGCGGGGACGACTCGGATTTCCCGAGCTTCCGCCCTCCGCCGTGACCCCGTCCGAAGTGCCCTTCGGGGCCGATATCACGGTTACCCTGGGCGACGACGTCTTCTTCAACGGTTTCGGCTTCGCCTCCAACCTGGTCGGAAACGTCAGGATTCAGCAGGAGCCAAGGCTGGAGCCGACCGGCCGGGGGGAAGTGCGCTTCATCAACGGCACGTTCCGCTCGTTCGGCCAGGAACTGCGCATTGACCCGGGCCGACTGCTGTTCGCCGGACCGATCGATGAACCCGCTGTGGAAGCGCGGGCGTTCGTGCGCGCGTCCGATGGAACCGAGGCCGGATTCCGGATCGGCGGTACCGTGCAGGACCTGGACGTCACCACGTACTCCGTTCCGCCGAAGTCCGACAGTGACGTGATGGCGTACATTCTCTTCGGCCGGCCGATGAACCAGACGTCCGGCAGCGAGGGAAGCCAGGCCTCCAACTACGCCGCAGTGCTCGGGGCCAACATGCTGGCCATGAGTCTCGCGCCGAGCCTGGGTCTGGACGAAGCCCGAATCGACACCGGTTCCAGCCAGAACAAGGCCCAGTTCGTGGTCGGGAAGTACCTCTCCCCCCGTCTGTTCGTGGGATACGGAGTGGGGATCTACGAGCCGATCAGCACGCTGCGCCTGCGCTACCTGCTCACGGCTCGGTGGTCCATCGAAGCCATCACCGGCGACCAGCAGAGCACGGACCTTCTGTGGAGGATCGAGACTGGAGGGCCGAAGCCGGAGGAGGAGGCCTCCGTCGATCCTGGCGGCTCCGACGAGGCCTCAGAAGCGGTCTCCTGAGCGTAGGTCTCAGCTGCGCCGTGGCGGCGTCCGCAGCTCTCTTGCTGGAGGGCCCGGTCCGCCATCGGATTCTCCGACGAACGCGATTGATGCCAGGTCCGCGACACGTGTAGGTTGTGGCGGGACGCCTTATCTTGGCACCTCGAACGCCATCCACTTGGAGCCAGCATGCACCGGGCCCGACCGATACTTCTGACTGCCCTCTTCATCGGCATCTCCTGCGCGGCTCGCGGGACAGCTCTCTTGGCTCAGCAGGCGGCTTCGGATGTGGACTGCAACTTCTCGGACGTCCCGGGGGTCGTGTGGTGGGGGCCGAGGCACCAGATGACGCTGGACGAGCTGGTCTCGTACATCGCCCCGGTCTACTGGTTCTCACCGGACGAGCAGCTCCTCTATGGACCTCGCGGTGCCCGCACTCGCACGCCGCAGTCTGGCTCCAGCATGCGACTTCCGTAGGTCATTCCGTTCGAAGAGCCTTCGCCGGACCGGCCGGTCGTTTACTACCAGGTCGAAGAGGTCGTCTCGGGCGCTGGCGCCCCCGTCCCGGGCTTCACCCGAAACGAGGAAGATATCGGCCAGTCAATCGTCGATTTCCGAGCCGCTGGCGCCCTGAAGATCTCGTTCTTCGCCTATTTCAGCGACGAATGGGGCCTGGGGGCCCATTTGCACGACCTCGAGGCAGTGGAGTTCCGTGTCGGTGTTCCCCGGACAGGCGAGGGAGACACTCCCGGTGTCAGTGAGGCCCAATGCGATCAAACGAACTACGTTCTGGCGGTCACGACCGTCTCGGCCAAGGCGCACGGCATCATCTGGTTCTGGAACGTCATCGATGTCGACGAGCAGACGAAGTTCCCCATGCACCTGCTGGTCGAGGAGGGAAAGCACGGACTCGCCACCGACAAGAACAGCGATGGAGTGTACACACCCGGCTACGACGTCAGCCGCCACATCAACGACGCCTGGGGCGTACGCGACATCATCAGCACCGGAACGCTCTTCCGGGGAGGATTCGAAGCCTGGATGGCGAAGGACCGAAGACCCGAGCACCGTGTGTATCCCCCGCTCCCCGATGACAGCCAGGCGCGGGTCGATTTCGCCGCTACCGGTGCCTACGAGATGCCGCACATCGAATACTCCCTCAGGCCGCTTCCTTCGTCCGAACTGGCACTGACCAGCCCGGACATCCGCGAGCCAGAGGGACTGTACAGATTCATGTCCAGCCACGAGAAGCCGGGCTGGCCCGAGGAGAAGAGCGCCGACGACCCGGAGTGGGATGAGTGGTTCAGAGAGGGGGAGCTCGTCCGGTCGTTCGGCATCGCCCTGCGACTCGACGGCGACGTCGGGGTGTCCTTCACGTTTCCGCTCCTCATCGTGAAGAACTTCGAGGATCCTCTGACGGGCGGCTTCATCGTAAACCGCATGTACCTGAAGGCCTTCAGTCCGACTGACTTCGGCTGGCAGCTCCTGTACACGCCCTCTGCATCACGGTGGCTCGATGGCTATCTGGCGGCAGGGCTCGAGGTGGCCACGTACGACGTTGAGCCGGCTCCCGGCGACAGTCTTCCCCCAGGCGCGTCGCCGACCGCCGCGATCACTTTCACTTCGACGAACGCTCGCGGGCTGTATAGCTCCGTGACTCCGACGGCCGTCCATGAGGGCAGATTGGGTACGTACTCGGACTTCACGTCCATGAAGTCCTGGATGTGCGCGTGCATGTCGCCGTGGTACGTGGTCATGTCCACGATTCGGTCGAGGCTGGAGCCGGCCTCCCGCAGGATCTGATCGATCCTCTCGAAGATATTCCTGAACTGCTGTGCGGGATCCGGGTCCCCGGATACGACGCCAGAGAGGAATACCAGGTCCCCGACCCGGACGGCGTCCGAGTCGAATCCGTGACTCGGAGGCGGATCGGGGAATCGCTCCTGGGACATCGCTGTCCCGGTTGACGCCAGCGTCAATGCCGTGAGCGCCGCAGCCACTGTCCTGAGTCGCAGGTTCATTCTCGTTCGTCTATCAAGGGAATGCCACTGGTGCTGCTCAAATGCACCGAACCCCGGCACGTCGGAGGATGGACACTCGGCAGCGGCAGCGAGGTTGCCTGGGGCCCGATCGCCTGCGCGTTCGCGGGAGTTCTTGCCCGGGTGGCCGCCGAGCAGCTCAGGTTCGTTCGACCGCCTCTACCGGAAACGGCTCCGTAACGCTCCCGGTGTAGAGGGTGCGGTGCGGGAAGGGAATCTCGATGTCGTTCTGGTCGAACGCGGCCTTGATCTCCTCGTACATGCTCGTTCTGACCGGCAGGAAGTTCTCGCGCGCCGCCCAGACGGAGAACTGGATCTCGAGGGCGGAGTCTCCATACCCCATGTAGATGAACAGGGGAGCCGGCTCGTCGAGGCACAGCGGATTCCGGTCCGCGACTTCGAACAGGATCTCCCGGACCCGTACGGTATCCTCCTTGTAGGCGACGCCGATCTGCAGGTCGACGCGGCGGATGGGGAACCGCGTTCGAACGAGGACGGTCGACTTGATCATGTTCTCGTTCGGCACGCGCATCATGCGGCCATCCACCTCGAGCTGGTCGCCGATCGAAAACGGCCGCTCGGCCACGAGGAACAGGCCGCTGATCAGGTTGGACACGGACGTCTGCGCCGCGAATCCGATGGCGATCGATAGGAAGCCGGCTGTGCCGAGGAGGACGCCCGGCTTGAAGCCCATTTGCTGCATGGTCGCGATGATGACGATGGCGACGAGGACGTAGAAGACCAGACGCCTGACCAGCAGGGCTTCGTGGGTGCTGACGCGGTTCCTGATCGCTCGAGCGGTGGCTGCCGCGGCCAGCCGAGCCAGCAGGATCCCCACGATGAACGTGACCACGGCCCACACGAGGGAGCCGAATCTCTCCGGAGTCAACCACTCCGAGAGTCCGAGGCCAGCAAAGAAGTCGGTCATGGTGCCGCCCTCCTTCCGAGCAGCCCGCCGAACGCATCGATCAGGGCTCCCCGTGACGTCGGGGTCCGGGGCGGCGCGATGTGGTTCAGGGCTCCATCCGTCCCTGGCCTGTCCGCTACCCGCACCCGTGCCTGGTCCTTGTCCGACTCGCGCTCGAGCGTGAGGCCCGCCGTCCAAAGATGACCCGTCTCCGAAGACCAGAGTCCCAGCGCGGGAACCGGCACCTTCAGCTTCTCCAGCGGCAGGCTCGATGCCGCCCGGTTGATGATCCGCACGGCCGTGATCGCCCGGTGCGGCCGGACGGGCACCTCCTCCAGGTGGAGCCTCCCGCTGGTTCGCGAGGCGTAGCAGAGCTCTCCCGTGAGGGTGTTGGGACCGAACCAGGTGTCCGAGGGTCGCTGGAGCGGCACGTCGAGCAGTTCCGTGTTCGTCTCACCCACGTCGAGGCGCAGCCAGAGCGGAGACGAGACGTAGAGGGTGGCCTCCTTGCCCGATGGGACGAAGAAGGGTCTCGCCGCCCTGAAGATCACCGGCCGGTCCGGCAACTGCGGAGTGAGCACCACCGTCCGGCTCTCACTGCGCACGGCGAACCGCGTGACCTCGATCTCGTCGTCGTCGGGAGCGTCGGAGTCTTCCGCGATGGCGAGACGGTGGTC